>JAKAMQ010000225.1 GCA_021812805.1 Acidobacteriota bacterium | reverse complement strand
TGGCGCCTGGCCCCGTCCCGGACCTAGGCCTTATGCCGACGAACATCGGTCCCTATCGGGATCTCACACTGATAGGAACCGGCGGTCACGGGCGGGTTTTCCGGGCCTTCGACGAGCGTTTGCAGCGCTGGGTGGCGCTCAAGCTGCTGAAGGCCGGCGATGCGGAATTGCATCTGGAGGAAGCCCGCGCCCAGGCCCGGGTGGAACATCCCAACATCTGCAAGGTGTACGAGGTGGGAGAAATCCAGGGCCGTCCGTTCATCGCGCTGCAGCTTGTGGCGGGACGCACCCTGGCAGACTTTCCCATGCTTCAGGATGCGGCGGTTGAAACCATCCGGGACGTGGCGGAGGCCCTCCATGCCGCCCACCGGAAGGGCCTGGTCCACTTGGACGTGAAACCCGCGAACATCCTCCTGGAAGTTGGGGATCAGGGACAGGTGCATCCCCTGGTGACGGATTTCGGGCTGGTGGCCCTGCGGGATCGGGGCGGGCGGGTACTGTCAGGCACAGCGCCTTTTGCCGCGCCGGAACAACTTGATCCAGCACATCCAACCCTGGACCGGAGAGCGGATGTGTATGGATTGGGCGCGACCCTCTACACGCTGCTGGCCCGCGCCTTGCCCTACCAAGCGCAGCTGCCCGACCAGCTTCTGGAGACCATCCGCCTGCATCCGGCACCGAAGCTGGAAGCCAGGCTTCCCGCCATTCCCAAGGATCTTTCCCGCGTCGTGGCCAAGGCCATGTCCACGGATCCCCAGGACCGCTACGCCACCGCCCTCGCCTTCGCGGAGGATCTCCAGCGCTACCTCGACGGGGAGTCCGTGCAGGCCGCGCCCTCCACGGTCCTGGAACGCCTCATCCGCTGGCGCCGGCACAACCCTCTCGCCGCCCGCATATCCTTGGCCGCCAGCCTGGTGACGGCCTTGGGCCTCGCCTTCGGCGGCTTCACCCTTTGGCGATCCTCTCGCCAAGCCCTGGCAGCATCCCAGTTGGGAGCCGAGGCCAAGGCCATGGAAACCTCCCTGAAGATGGAATACCTGCTGCCAGTCCATGACCTGCGCCCCGCCTATGCCCGCATCCGGGACAAAATGACCGCGCTCCAGCCCATGATCCGTGAACCTGCCGGAGCCTACGCCGTGGGCGCTGGACACTGGCTCCTGTCAGAACCCGCCGAGGCCAAGCCCCTGCTGCGGCACGCCTGGGAAAGGGGATTCCGCAGCCCCGACGCCGCCTTGATTTATGGCGATACCCTTGGACAGCTTTGGCAGGAGGCCAGGAAACGCGCTGACATCGTTCAAGATCCCACACGAAAAGAAAAGATGCTGGCCCAGGCTCGCCAAGAACTGCTGGAACCCGCCAAAGCCGTCCTCGCCTCCCGATCCGCCCAAAACCCCTATGCCCTCGCCATGCTGCGAGGCCAGACAGCCTTCCTGGATGGGCATTGGCAGGATGCGGTGGCCGCGGCGCGCGAGGCCGAGGCAGAGAGAGCGGGAGACCCGTCGGCGCTGAAGCTCCTTGGGGAAGCCTGGTTTGAAATCCAGTGGGAGGAGGATGGCAAGGGCAACGCGCAGCCGAGCCTCGCGGCGGCGGAAGCAGCCCAGAATGCGTTCCTCAGAGGTCTCGAATCCGCCCGCAGCGATCCCCGGCTCTGGAAAGGCCTGGGATGGGCCAGGGCCTCGAGCCTCATGACGCGCTTCGCGGCGGGGAAACCCCTCGGTGCCGCCGACTTTGGGGCCGTCAGGGAAACCACCCGCCAGCTGGATATCCTCCAGGGCCCGACTTCAGAGTCCTACATGCTTCAAGGCGCCGCATCCTACGTGATGTCGGTGGTGAATGAAAGAAAAGGGGATTCGGCCGCCGATGAACGGCGGACCCTCGATTTGATGCGGGAAGCGGTGCGCTTGGATCCTGACGGCCTTCGCCCACGGAAGAATCTGGTGTTCGCCTGCTATCCCGTGGTCATGAACCTCGTGCGTGGAGAGCATTGGGAGGAGGCGCAGCGGTTGGGGGAGGAAGGACTCCAGATTTCCCGGGAACTCCAGCAGCAGAACCCCGATCTCCCTGAGTTGGCGGTGAACGGGGTGTACATCGTGTCGGCCCTGGCTGAAATCGGCCTGACCCGGGAGAAGAAGGTGGAGCCATGGGTCGGCCTGGGGCTTGAGTGGCTGGACCGCGCCCGCGACCACGGAGGAGAAACCGTCTACGCAGCGCAACTCCGGGCCGGTCTCCTGCTCAAGCGGGCCCAGCAATTGGAGGTCACCGGGCAGCCGGCGGAAGTCGCCTTCCAGACAGTTTGGGACTTTTGGAAGGAGAGCCTGGCCCGCTTTCCGCAGTTCTCGGTGCTGCTTTCCTCCCTGGCCCTAGACACCGTGGAGCAGTGGGCCAAATCGCGTTTCCGGCGCGGGGAAGACCCAACCGGGCTCTTGAAGCTGCAAGAAGATTTGGCGGGCACCGTATTGGCGAAAAACCCCAACGACAACCTTGTGAGGAAGCAGTTGCTGGCTGCCCGCACGATGAAGGCCCAGTGGGCCCATCAGGCAAAGAAGAGAGCTGATTGATTCGTCGTGAACCGGGTCCATTCCAAATGTGATGGTTTGGGTTGCTGCACGTCGCCGCTGTGTAGCTTCGTGGCCGCAGTAAGTTAATGACATCGAGGTTAGATTCGCGACAAAGCCTGTCCCATCCGCTGGGCTGCAGCCCGCAGTTCCTCGGGCTCGAAGGCTGTGAAAGCCATCCGCGTGGCGGCCTTCGAGCGGCCCTCACGATCGAAGGCGGAACCCTGCCGGAGTTTCAGCCCCAGATTCCTGCAGAGCTTGATCCAGGACTCGAATCTATTGGGATCTTCCAGGCGGCCCTTTCCCCTCACCCAAAGGCCCATCCCCACCTGTGAAGGATGGACGTCTAGGCTATCTCCGCAAAACTCTCCGAGGGAATCTACAAGGGTGTCCCGCCGTTCCAGGCCGGCCTTGCGAAGCTTCCTTAAATGCCGGTCGAAGTCCCCGTCCAGGAAAAGCTCGGAAAGGGCCCAATCCAGGACGCGGTCCCCCTGCCAATCCATGCGCTGACGGATCTTCGTGAGGCGGTCCACCAGCAGCCCGGGGGCGGTGAGGTAGGCAGAGTGAAGTCCCGGAGCAAGAACCCTGGACAAGCTGCCGATGTAGATCACTTGACCTGAGGAATCCTCCGCCGCCAGGGGGCGCGGGGGAAGTCCAGGGCCAAAGTGATAGTCGTATTCCGGGTCCAATTCGATGATTGCCACGCGCCGGGCCTCGGCCAAGTCCAGCAATTTCGCGCGGCGGGGCCCGGCGAGCGCGACCCCCGTGGGCAGCTGGCACTGGGGCGAAAGCAGAATGAACTTGAGGGGCACCCGATCAAGCAGGGCCAATAGGGAGTCGGTCCTCACGCCTCCCTCATCAACGGGAAGGCCGTGAAGACGCAGCCCAGGAAGCCCTCCCAGAAGCCCCCGCACCACCGGGTCCCCAGGATCTTCCATGGCCGCGTCCACTCCCTCTA
>JAKAMQ010000054.1 GCA_021812805.1 Acidobacteriota bacterium | reverse complement strand
TGAGCCCGGTCGGGGGTACGTCATTCACGGTGATGGCGAGCAGGGTGGTGGTGGTGCCGCCAGAGTTGGTGGCGGTCACCGTGTAGGTGGCCAGGGGGGCCACCGCCGTGGGCGTGCCCGAAAGGACGCCGGTGGTGGAGTCCAGGCTGAGTCCCGCGGGGAGGGCCGGCGTGACGGAGTAGGCGGTCACCGCCCCTCCGGTGCTGCTGGGGAGATCCGGGGTGATGGCGATGCCCTTGGTGTAGACGGGCGCCGGGGTCGCGTAGGAGAGCCCCGCCGGGGGTACGTCATTCACGGTGATGGCGAGCAGGGTGGTGGTGGTGCCGCCAGAGTTGATGGCGGTCACGGTGTAGGTGGCCAGGGGGGTCACCGCCGTGGGCGTGCCCGAAAGGATCCCCGTGGCGGGATCCAGGGAGAGCCCCGATGGCAGCGCGGGAGAGATGGCATAGCCGGTGACGGCACCGCCGCTGCTGGACGGAGCGTCCGGCAGGATGGCGATCCCCTTGGTGCAGGTCAGCGTCGGCTGGCCGTAGGTCAGCCCGGAGGGCGGGACGTCGTTCACCGCGATGGAAACGGCTGCCGCCGCGCTTCCGGAGGCGTTGGCGGCGGTGATGGTGTAGGTGGCCCGGGCCGTCACGGTGGTCGGCGTCCCGGCGATGACGCCGGAGACTGGATCCAGGTTGATGCCCGCCGGAAGGGCCGGAGAGACGCTGTAGGAAGCGATGGCGCCTCCGGTGCTGGCAGGGAGGTTCGGGGCGATGGCGGTGCCCCGGGTGTAGGCCGCGGGGTTCGAAGCGTAGGTTAGGCCGCTCGGCGGCGCGTCGTTCACGGTGATCCACACCACCGCTGTCGTGCTGCCGCCGGTGTTCGTGGCGGTGATGGTATAGGCGGCAGGTGCCGCTGTGGTGGCGGGGGTGCCCGAGATGATGCCGGAGGCGGGATCGAGTACCAGGCCTGCGGGCAGGCTCGGGGTGATGGCATAGGCCAGCACCGCTCCGCCCGAGCTGGATGGGACGTTGGGCGTGATGCTCATTCCCCGGACGTAGATGGCGGAGCTGGTGGTGTAGGTGAGGGCGCTCGGAGGCGCATCTGTCACGGTGATGGAGAGGCTTGTGGTGATGCTCCCTCCGGAATTCGTGGCGGTGATCAAGTAGGTGGCCAGGGGGGAAACTGCCGATGGGATTCCCGAAAGGATGCCTGTGGACGGATCCAGGCTCAGGCCTGCGGGCAGCGCTGGGGTGATGGCATAGGACACCACGGCGCCGCCGGTGCTGGAGGGCGTGTCGGGCGTGATGGCCACTCCCTTCGGGTAGACGGCCTGAGCCACGGCATAGGTCAGGCCCGCGGGAGGGATGTCCTGCACGGTGATCGTCAGGGCCGCGGAGGTGGAGCCTCCGGTGTTCGAGGCGGTCACGGTGTAGGTGGCCATGGCCGTCACGGCGCTGGGGGTGCCGGAGATCACCCCCGTGCCTCCATTCAACCCGAGACCCGCGGGGAGTGCCGGGGACACGGAGTAGGACGTGACCGGTCCGCCCGTATTGGATGGGGCGTCCGGCGCGATGGCCGTTCCCTTGGTGTAGATGGCGGGATTCGTGGCGTAGGTGAGGGCCTTGGGAGGCTGCAGGTTCGATGGGGTGCTGCTGCCTCCGCAGCCCAGGCCGCCCATCAGGGCGAGGAGGAGCGACAGGCCCAGGACGAGGCGGCGACGAGGGGGGAATCCATCACCATCGGGAACAGGGTTCATGACAACCTCGAAGGACCGCGAGCATGGCGGAGGGCCGGGGGCCCTCCGATTACACCCGTGCAATTCCTCATCGGAGGCTGGCGCGGTGAGATCAAATTCCGCTGCCGACTGGGGGATGGTTCAGAAGGTCATGGTCGCTGCGAGCATGACGCCGGAAGCCGTGAGGGTCGGCGTGACGGGGCTCCAGAAGCCCCGGAGGTCGGCCGCGAGGTGCGGGGTGATCTGGTACCCCACACCCGCGTTGACGCCCAGGCGGGTGACGGAAAGGGTCGAGGGGGTGGCACCCGTGGAATTCAGGCGCCAGTGCTGGACGCCCGCCGCGCCCACCAGGAACGTGCCGCGGGTGGGATCCCCATCGGGGTACCACAGGGCCTCCAGCATCAGGTCCAAAGTTGTGACGGTGGTCCTGGTGGATGCCAGCTCCTGATTGATGCCTCGGGGGATGAACTGCCCTCCGACGAGGGGCCGCAGAATGAAGCTGCTGGCCATGTCACCCAACGGAATGTTGACCACCAAGGCCGCGCCCATCCCCATCTGGGTATTCGTGACGTTCCGGAGGTCGCCGGTGGGCGCCAGGAGATCCGCCCGCAGGCCAATGGACGAGGCGTCCTGGGCGATCAGGGGCAGGGCCGCCAGAAGGAAGGGCAGGATGCGGCGCATGTTCACACCTCGTATCTGGAAACTGTCTCGTCCCAACGGCCCTGGGCCTTGAGAATCCGTTCGGCGACCTGGCGCAGGACCCCGCGGCCGCCGGGCACCGGCACGGTCCAGTGCGCGGCGGCCTTCACCTCTTCGGCGGCGTCGGCGGGGCAGCAGGCGAGGCCCACGCGCCGGAGCAGGGGCAGATCCGCCAGGTCGTCCCCCAGGTGGGCCAGCTGGTCGTAGGCCAGGCCGTGGCGCGCGCAGAGGTCGTCGAGCACGGGTTTCTTGTCCAGGTGGCCCGCGAAGCACTCCTCCACGCCCAGATCCTGGGCCCGGTGGTCCGTGGCGGGCGAGGCCAGGCCCGAGATGAAGGCCACGGGGATGCCAGCCCTCTGGAGCCACTTGATGGCCGCGCCATCGCGGACGTTGAAGACCTTGGTGTGGCCGGGACTGGCGCCATAGCGCAGGCCGCCGTCGGTCAGCACGCCGTCAATGTCGGTGCAGACCAGGCGGATCTTCGCGGCGCGGGCATCCAGGTCGTCCACGGGGGCCTCCGGCACCAGGGTAGCAAGGCCCGATGGGAGCGCCGACCTCCGGCGGGGATTGACGACGGTCAACTTTCTCCCAGCCACCCCCAGTTAGGTGGCAAGTCGTGTGCCTGGATGCTCCGATGGATATACAGTTTTCCTCGACAGGAATTTTGGTCTTGACGTCCATTCAAAACCCAATAACCATTAACGCATGGAGTTGAACATGAACCATCAGCTCAGCAACCCGATGATTGATGAAGTGAGCGGTCTCTTCAGCGCCCTCGGAGATGCCTCCCGCCTGAAGATCCTGCGTTCCCTCCTCGACGCCAAGGGCCCGCTGAGCCAGGGCTCGGTGGCCGAGGCCTCTGGCCTGTCCCAGGCCAATGCCTCCAAGCATCTGGCCTGCCTGGTGCGGGTGGGCCTGGTGATGCGCGAACCCGAAGGCAATGCCGTCTATTTCACCCCGGTGATGCCCTTGGTGTCGGATCTCTGCGATCTCGTCTGCGGCCATGTCAGCGACCGCGCCAAGATGACCTACAAGGCCCTCAAGTAGCTGCTGGATCCTCCGGGATGACGCCCTTTTTCGTGCAGGAGTATGCCTATATGGCCATCAAAAAGCACTTGAGCATTGGACTGTGCCTCGTCGCGGGAACCGGGCTCTGGGCGCAGGGCAGCCTCACCATCACGGATGCCATCCAGAAGGCCTGGCAGGACCAGGCAGGTCTGAAGGCCGGGCAAGCCATGGTGGACAGCCGCAAGGCGGAGGCGCAGGCCTACCGTGATCTCCGGCTGCCCACCCTCACCCTGCAAGCCCAGGGTGTGCGCACGGATGAGCCCATGATGGCCTTCGGCATCAAGCTCAACCAGGCGCGCATCGGGATGGCGGATTTCAACCCCGCCACCCTGAACCACCCGGATGCCATCGGTGCCTACGGCGGTTCCGCGGTGATCCAGCAGCCTCTGTACGCCGGTGGGCGCATCACCGCCGCGCGCAAGGCCGGCGACTACATGGCCCAGGCGGAGGCCGCCAGCCAGGAGCGGCGCAAGCAGGAAACGGCCCTGGCCGTGGTCCAGGCCTACTTCGGCGCGGAAGTGGCGGAGCAGGCCATGGCCTGGGTGGATGACACCGAGACCTGGGTGAAGGGCATGGAGTCCTTCACCTCGGCCCGTGTGCAGCAGGGCCTCATGCTCGAATCCGAACTCCAGCGCCTCAAGGCGTTCCACGCCCAGGTGGATGCCCAGAAGGCCGAGGTGAACCTCCAGATCAGCACCGCCCGCTCGGGTCTGGGGCTGCTGCTCGGCCAGGGGCCTGTGACGGGTCCGCTGGCCACGCCGCTGGAGCCCGTGGCCGCGCCCATCGAGGCCGCCGCCGGTCCCCGCGGCGATCTGGTGGCCGCCGACCTGCAGGCCAAGGCGGCCGAGGAGGGCGCCAAGGCCGCGCGGGGGAACAGCCTGCCGGAAGTGGGGCTCGAACTGGGCGCAGGCACCCTGCACCACTCCTGGTCCGACAAGGGCAACTGGACCTGGGCGGGGGTGGGCGTGAAGTGGAAGGTGTTCTCCGCGCCGGACCGGGCGAAGGCCCAGGCCGCCCGTGCCCAGGCCATGGCCGCCCAGGACATGAAGACGTTCAAGGAACAGCAGGCGGCCCATGAGATCCGCGTGGCGAAGGAATCCGTGCTGGCCGCGCAGGCCCGCTACACCGCGGCCAAGGAAGCCCTTGCCGCCGCCCAGGAATCCCGGCGGCTCTGGGAAGCCCGCCACAAGGAAGGTCTCGCGCCCCTGATTGATGTGCTTGATGCCGAGGCGGCCGTCCAGGGCGCCCGGACCCTCATCCTCCAGAGCCTCTACGAACTTCGCGTGAGTCGCGCCAGCCTCGACCTGGCCAACGGTACCCCCATCGAAGGAGTCCAGCCATGAAGACCACCCTCTCCACCCTGGCCCTTTCCGGCGCGCTCCTGGGCACCCTGGCCTGCGGGCAGAAGGATGTCCGTCCCGCGGGGAAGACCCTGCCCCGCGTGACCGTCACGCTGGCCGCCACCGGCACTCCGGAGCGGGGCGACTGGGTCGCCGCCACCCTCCAGTCCACCCGCACCGCCACCATCGCCACCCGCATGGCCGCGCAGGTGAAGCGCGTCTACGTGGAGGAGGGACAGCGGGTGGCCGCGGGCACCCTGCTTGTCTCCCTGAACGACCAGGATCTCCAGGGCCAGCTCAAGGCCGCGGAGACCGGGCTGGCCACCATCGAGGCCCAGCACCGGCGCATCGTGGCCCTCCAGGCCGAGAAGGCCAGCACCATTGCTGAACTCCAGCAGGTGGAGGCCCAGGTGGCCCAGGCCCAGGCGGGCGTCACCGCCCTCAAGGCCAACATCGCCTACACCCAGATCCGGGCGCCCTTCACCGGCGTGATCCAGTCCCGCAAGGTCAATGAAGGCGATTTCGTGGGCCCCGGCATGCCCCTGCTGGAGATGTACGCCAACGGGGAGCAGGAACTGGTGGCCACGGTTTCCGAACGCGAGTCCAAGGGCCTGAAGGCGGGGCAGAAACTCGCCTTCGAGGTGGATGGCGCCAACGGCGAGGCGCAGATCACCGCCCTGGCTCCCGGCGGGGATCCCTACAGCCACAAGGGCACCCTGCGCGCCCGCGTGCTCACGCCGAAGGGGCTCCGGCAGGGCAGCTTCGCGCGCATCCTCATCCCCGGGCTGGCCTCCGAAGGGCTGACCGTCCCCGAGAGCGCCCTGGTGAAGCGCGGCGAGCTGACAGGCGTGTTCGTGGCGAAGGATGGCCAGGCTGAACTCCGCTGGCTGTCCGTCGGCGAAGCCGTGGACGGCGTGGCCCCGGTGCGTGCCGGCCTGCTGGCCACCGAGCAGGTCATTGACGCTCCCGGAGCCCTGCAGGATGGGCAGCCCATCGAGATCTCTGGCGGGGTGAGCCATGGCAAGTGAACACGGATCCGGCGCGACGGGCCCCGGCCCGGAAGGGCGTCCTGAACCCAAGCTGGGGGTGGCCGGGCGGCTTGCGCAGACCTTCCTGCGCAGCAAGCTGACCCCGCTCATCGTCCTGGCGTCCCTGATGCTGGGTGTCCTTGCCGTGACGCTGACGCCGCGGGAGGAGGATCCCCAGATCATCGTGCCGATGGTGGATCTCTACGTGCCCTATCCGGGCGCGAGTCCCAAGGAGATCGAAAGCCAGGTCACCACGCCCCTGGAACGGCGCCTCTGGGGCATCCCGGGGGTCGAGTACCTCTACAGCATGAGCACCCCGGGCATGGCGCTCATTACCGTGCGTTTCAAGGTGAACGAGCCCCAGGAGCCCAGCCTGGTGAAGGTGTACCAGGAGCTGAAGGCGAACCCCCAGATCCTGCCGCCGGGGGCCATGAAGCCCATCATCAAGCTCCAGACCATTGACGATGTGCCCTTCCTGGTCCTCACGCTCCACGGCGAAAACCAGACGCCGGGCGGCCTGCGCCGCCTGGGCGATGTGCTGGCCCGCCAGCTGGCGGAGGTGCCCAGCACGGCCCAGGTGAAGGTCCTCGGCGGCGCGCCGCGGCAGGTCCGCATCGAGCCCGACATTGACCGCCTGCGGGCCCTCAACATGTCCATCGCCGAGCTCCAGCCGGCGCTCCAGTCGGCCGAAGCGCAGTTGCCCGCCGGGGCCCTGGTGGATCACGACAAACGGACCCTCCTGGAAGGCACCGGCTTCGTCCTCGATGCCAAGGATCTGCGGCGCCTCGTGGTCGGGGTCCGCGACCAGAAGCCCATCTACCTGGGCGATGTGGCCAAGGTGGTGGACGGTCCCGAGCCCGAGCCGCCCATGGTCCTCTATGCGGATACCACCCGGCCCGGTTTCGAACAGGCCGTGAGCATCACCCTTTCCAAGCGGGCCGGCACCAACGCCACGGCCCTGGCGGAGACGGTGCTGGCCAAGGTGGACGCCCTCCGCGGCAACCTGATCCCCCGCGATCTGAAGGTGACCGTCACCCGCAACTACGGCGCGACGGCGGGCGAGAAATCCAACGAACTGATCGAGCATCTGCTCATCGCCACCCTCAGCGTGGTCGTCCTCATCCTGCTGGCCATGGGCTGGCGCAGTGCCGTGGTGGTGGGCGTGGCCGTGCCGGTCACCCTTTCGCTCACCCTGCTCATCACCTACCTGTTCGGCTACACCCTGAACCGGGTCACCCTGTTCGCGCTGATCTTCTCCATCGGCATCCTGGTGGACGACGCCATCGTGGTGGTGGAGAACATCCACCGCCACATGCACCTGCCGGGCCGTCCCAAGAGCTTCGCGCGGATCGTGGTGGAGGCGGTAGACGAGGTGGGCAATCCCACCATCCTGGCCACCTTCGCGGTCATCGCGGCCATCCTGCCCATGGCCTTCGTCCGCGGCCTCATGGGCCCGTACATGCGGCCCATCCCGGTGGGCGCCAGCGTGGCGATGATCTTCAGCCTGCTGATCGCCTTCATCATCAGCCCCTGGGCCAGCCTCAAGGTCTTCAAGTCCGCGGCCCACCTGCCCGAGACCGACGAATCCGGCCTGCATCCCGGCACCCCGGAAACGGCCGTGCCCGAGGTCCATGCGCATCGCCATCATCCCGACAACCCCGAAGTGGCGCCTGATACCAAGTTCGCGGCCCTCTACCGGAAGGTCATCCGGGCCCTGCTGAACCGGCCCGTGGTGCGCTGGAGCTTCTTCGGCGGCGTCTTCCTGCTGCTCCTGGCGGCCATGTCGCTGGTGGGCTTCGGGGTGGTGAAGGTGAAGATGCTGCCCTTCGACAACAAGTCCGAGTTCATGGTCCAGCTCGATCTGCCCGCGGGCACCCCCAAGGAGGATGCCCTGGCCGTGGGGCAGGATGTGGCCCGGCGCCTGCTCAAGGAACCCACGGTCGAGAATGTCCAGATCTATTCCGGAGTGGCCGCGCCCTTCACCTTCGTCGGCATGGTCCGCCACAGCTTCCTGCGGGAGGCTCCCGAAATGGTGGATATCCAGGTGAACCTGGTGCCCAAGGGCGATCGCAAGGAGCAGAGCCACGACATCGTGGTCCGGCTGCGGCCGGAGCTGGAGAAGATCACCAATCCGGCCGGCGCCCGCATGAAGCTGGTGGAGATCCCGCCTGGCCCGCCCGTCATGGACACCATGGTGGCCGAGATCTACGGGCCCACCGAAGCCGAACGGGAACGCCTGGGCCACCAGGTCCTGGATGCCTTCAACTCGGTGAAGGGCATCGTGGATGTGGATTCCACCCTGAATCCCACCGCGCCCAAGATCCGCCTGGTGCTGGATCGGGAGAAGGCCGCCCAGGCCGGTGTGGCCCCCGCCTATGTGATTCAGACGCTCTACATGGCGGGCTACGGCCATGTGGCCGGCGACTTCCATGTGCTGCGCGGCTCCAGCCACGTGCCTGTGGTGATCCAGATCCCCGCAGACAAGCGGGAGCGGCTGGATCAGATCCTCCAGCTCACGGTGCCCGGGGCCCGGGGCATGGTGCCCCTCAGCCAGCTCGTCACGGTGAAGTACGGCACCGAGGATCCGGTCATCTACCACAAGGATCTGGCGCCGGTGACCTATGTGTTCGGCGACCTGGCCGGCGCCATCGAGAGTCCGGTGTATGCCCTGTCCGCCCTGAACAAGAAGATTGATACCTTCAAGGGCACCGGCGGCGCCCGCATCGAACGGCTGGGTCTCGCCCAGCCCGAGAACACCGAGAACCTGATCATGAAGTGGGACGGCGAGTGGCACATCACGCTCGAGGTGTTCCGTGATCTGGGCATCGCCTTCGCCGCCGTGCTGGTGCTGATCTTCGTGCTCGTGGTGGGCTGGTTCGAGAGCTTCGAGGTGCCCTGGGTGATTCTCGTGCCCATCCCCCTCAGCCTCATCGGCATCATCCCGGCCCACGGCCTCTTCGGCGCCTTCTTCACGGCCACCAGCATGATCGGCTTCATCGCCGGTGCGGGCATCATCGTCCGCAACAGCATCATCCTGGTGGATTTCATCGAGCTGAAGCTGCGCGAGGGCATGCCGCTGGCCCTGGCCGTGGAGGAAGCGGGTGTGGTGCGGTTCCGGCCCATCCTGCTCACCGCCGCCGCCGTGATCGTGGGTTCTCTGGTCATGCTGGCGGATCCCATCTTCCAGGGGCTGGCCATCAGCCTCATGTCGGGCGCCGTCGCCTCCACCCTGCTGTCGATTCCCTCGGTGCCCGTCCTCTACTACCTCATCGCCCGCCGGGGCCGCGCTGCGGAACTCCAGCGGGAAGCCTCCCACCAGACTGACGACGAATAGGAGATCCCCATGACCGTCAACCGCCTCGTCCATGTCTTTGCGGGCACCTTCATCCTGGCCAGCCTGGCCCTGGCCCATTTCCTCCACAACCTCAACTGGCTGTGGGTCACGGTCTTCGTGGGGGCCAACCTCTTCCAGAGCGGTCTCACCGACTGGTGCCTGCTGGCCAGCATCCTCCGCAAGCTGGGCGTGCCCGACCAGGCCCCTTCCTGCGCTGTACCGGGGGGACGGTGAAGGCCATGGCCGGACGCATCGTCCTGGGCCTCGTCATCGGCGGGGGCCTGGGCTACGCCTACCACCGGCTGGTGGGCTGCAGCACGGGCACCTGTCCGCTCACCGCCACCCCCCTCCGTGCCATCACCTATGGCGCCGTGATGGGCCTGATCTGGGCCACGGCACGCTAGCGCCACTCGTTGCATCCAATCACACGACAAGGAGTGTCCATGTCCGACGTCATCCATCTCACCACGGGCGCCTTCCCCAAGGTCGCATCCCAGTCCGCCCCCGTGCTCATTGACTTCTGGGCCCCCTGGTGCGGCCCCTGCCGCATGCAGGGCCCCATCCTGGAGGATGTGGCCCGGGCCATCGGGGACAAGGCCGTCATCGCCAAGGTCAACGTGGACGAGGAGCCTCAGCTCGCGGGTCAATTCGGCATCCAGAGCATCCCGACCCTGGTGGTCCTCAAGGAGGGGCGCATCCAGAAGCGCTGGGTCGGGGTCCAGCAGGCTCACGCCCTGACCGCGGCCCTCCAGGAGATGGGCGCCTGATGACCTTCCCCTGGATCTACCTCGTGCCCGTGGCGGCCATCGGCTACCTCCTGTGGAGCAAGCGGTCGGCCTCCTCGGCTGATGTCAAGGAGCTGCTCGGGCGCGGCGCCCAGATTGTGGATGTCCGCACCAAGGGGGAATTCAAGACGGCCTCTCATCCGAAGGCCAAGAACATTCCCGCCGACCAGCTCGCGGATCGCGCCAAGGAACTGGATCCCGCCCGGCCCGTGCTGCTCTGCTGCGACAGCGGCAGCCGCAGCGGCTTCGCGGTGGGCATCCTCAAGCGCCAGGGCTTCAAGGAAGTCCACAACCTCGGTTCCTGGCGCCGCATCCAGACGTTCCTTTCCTGATATGAACGAGGGGGGACCGCCTGCTCACCTGCGGTTCGCGATGTCCCCCCTCGTGCACCCCCGCGTGGGTTCCCGGCCAAGCCGGGCCACCCCGTCTCACATGAACGAAGGGGGACCGCCTGCTCACCTGCGGTTCGCGATGTCCCCTCACGTGCACCCCTACGTGGGTTCCCGGCCAAGCCGGGCCACCCCGTCTCACATGAACGAAGGGGGACCGCCTGCTCACCTGCGGTTCGCGATGTCCCCTCACGTCTGACCCCGGAGTCCACCATGGCTGAACCCACGCCTCTTCCCGGCCTGCCCACGCCCGGCCAGGTGCTTCAGATGATGCAGGACAAGATGGGTGATACGTTGCCTGCCTGGACCACCCAGCTGAGCGACCTGGCGCCCGATCTGCTTGTCTCCACGGCCCTGCTCTCCAAGGGGAGCGTCCAGCGTCCGGAAAGCACCATCCCCCTGAAGTACCGGCACCTCATGGCGGTCTCCGCGGCCTTGGCCCGCCGTCAGCCTGCCTGCGCCCGCTCCCAGGCCCACATGGCCCTCCAGGAAGGTGCGACGGCCGAGGAAGTGCTGGATGCCATCCGCATCGCCCGGCATCTCATGGCCGCGGGCGTCGTGGACGCCGCGGGCCCCATCCTCCAGGATCTGGCCGCCGAATAGGAGCCCCCATGGACGCCACGGTCACCTGGACCTCGGGCATGGCCTTCCAGGCCGATCTGGAGGGCCACTCCGTCTTCATGGATGTTCCCGGGGCCGATGGCCGCGCCGAGGGCGCCCGGCCCAAGGCCCTGGTGCTGGCGGGCCTCGGGGGCTGCACGGGCGTGGACGTGGTGAGCATCCTGGACAAGATGCGGGTCCCTTTCGAGGGGCTGGCGGTGGATGTGCGCGCCGAGGAATCCACCAGCCATCCGAAAGTATTCACGCGGATCCACGTGCGCTACCGGTTCAAGGGCGCGGACCTCCCCCTGGACAAGCTGCAGCGGGCCGTCCAGCTCTCCCAGGAGAAGTACTGCGGCGTCTCCGCGATGCTGGGGAAGACCGCGACCATCACATCCGAGATCGTGGTCGAGGGCTGAGCGGCAGAGCCTGGAGCCAAGCCTGGCGGCTCCGCCCGCCGGGCTTTGTTTTTTCCGCTTGCGGGGGGATGGGGCAGGTCGTATGGTTTCATTTCGGAGAATTGCGAAATGACGAAACAGGCCCTGCCACCCCTGGTGGATCGTCTCAAGGCCCTGGCCCATCCGGTCCGCCTGCGGATCCTGGCCATGCTCCGGGGCGGGGAACTCTGTGTCTGCGAGATCACGGATGTGGTGGGTCTGGCCCCCTCGACCATCTCCCAGCACCTGTCGGACCTGCGCCGGGCGGGATTCATCTCCGAGCGGAAGGCCGGCCGCTGGGTCCACTACACCTTGGTCCCCGAGCCCTTTCCCACGGCCCTGCTGGGCGTCCTCTGGCCCGAACTGGCCGGGGATCCCGCGGTGGAAGCCGATCATGCCACCGCCCTCCAGGCCCGGAGCCAGGCCCTGCGTGCCTGCTGCGCCCTGCCGCCTCCGGGGAAGCCCGCAACCCAGGGAGCAGCCCATGTCTGAGCTGTCCAATCACCCGATCCACGAGGCCGTCCGTTCGGCCTACTCCGCCATTGCCACCGTCCGGGGCGGCTGCTGCGGGCCCCAGTCCAGCTGCTGCGGTGGCGCAGGCGCCGACACGGTCGCCCTGGGCGTCGGCTACAGCGATGCGGAACTGGCCACCCTGCCGGAGGGCGCCAACCTCGGCCTCTCCTGTGGCAACCCCACGGCCCTGGCGGAGCTGCAGCCCGGCGAGACGGTGCTGGACCTGGGTTCCGGCGGTGGCCTGGATGTCTTCCTGGCCGCCCAGCGGGTGGGCCCGGAGGGCAGGGCGCTCGGCCTGGACATGACGCGGGCGATGGTGGCGCGCGCCCGGCAGAACGCCGCGGAGTTCCGCCGCCGCACGGGCCTGGACAACGTCGCGTTCCACCTGGGCCAGATCGAGGCCATCCCCCAGCCGGACGCCTCCGTGGATGTGGTGATCTCCAACTGCGTGCTGAACCTCAGCCCCGACCAGGCGTCCGTGTGGCGCGAGATCGCGCGGGTGCTGAAGCCGGGCGGCCGCGTGTCCATCTCCGACATGGTGCTGCTCCAGCCCCTGCCCGAGGCGGTCCGCGCGGACGTGCTGGCTCACGTGGGCTGCATCGCCGGCGCGCCCCTGCTGGGGGATCTGAAGGCCATGATCGCCACGGCCGGCCTCGTGGACCTGGCCCTGGAGGACAAGGCCGGGGCCGTGGCCGCCATGCTGCCGGACGGGGATCCCATGGCCGAGCGGCTGGCCGGGCAGCTCCCGGCCGCGGCCCGGCTGGCCGACTACGTGGCCAGCATGATCATCTCCGCCCGGAAGCCCCGATAGGTGTCCCCCATGCAGAAACGCCTCGCCTTTCTCGACCGCTACCTGACGCTCTGGATCTTCCTGGCCATGGGCTTCGGCGTGCTGCTCGGCTATGCGGTGCCCGGCTTCAACCGGGCCATCAACGCCTGGAACATGGGCACCACCAGTGTGCCCCTGGCGGTGGGTCTGATCCTGATGATGTACCCGCCCCTGGCCAAGGTGAAATACGAGGAGCTGCACCTCGTCTTCCGGAACAAGAAGGTGCTAGGCCTGTCCCTGGTGCAGAACTGGATCGTCGGGCCCCTGCTCATGTTCGGGCTGGCCGTGCTGTTCCTGCGGGACAAGCCGGAGTACATGATCGGCCTCATCCTCATCGGTCTGGCCCGCTGTATCGCCATGGTCATCGTGTGGAACGACCTGGCCAAGGGCGACACGGAGTACTGCGCGGGACTGGTGGCCTTCAACTCCATCTTCCAGGTGCTCTTCTTCAGCGTGTACGCCTGGTTCTTCGTCACGGTGCTGCCGGCGAAGCTCGGCCTCCACGGCGCGGTGGTCAGCATCACCATCGGACAGATCGCCGAGAGCGTCTTCATCTACCTGGGGATTCCCTTCCTCGCGGGCTTCCTGACCCGCTTCATCCTGGGGCGGATCAAGGGGCTGGACTGGTACCACCGGGTCTTCGTGCCGAAGATCAGCCCCATCACCCTCCTCGCCCTGCTCTTCACCATCGTGGTGATGTTCAGCCTGAAGGGCGACGCCATCGTGAAGCTGCCCTTCGATGTCATCCGCATCGCGATCCCGCTGCTCATCTACTTCGTGGTGATGTTCCTCGTGAGCTTCTGGATGTCGAAGAAGGTGGGCGCCACCTACCCGCAGAGCGCCACCCTGAGCTTCACCGCGGCCTCCAACAACTTCGAGCTGGCCATCGCCGTGGCCGTGGCCACCTTCGGCATCGCCCACGGCCCGGCCTTCGCGGCGGTCATCGGGCCCCTGGTGGAGGTGCCCGTGCTCATCGGACTGGTGAATGTCGCGCTCTGGCTCAAGGGGCGCTGGTACCCCGAAAGCCCTGAAACCCTGGCCAGCGCCACCTGCTGCCCGGCTGTGCCCCCCGAGGGCCGATCGTGAAGCCGGCTTCCCTCCTCTTCCTGTGTGTGGCCAACAGTGCCCGCTCCCAGATGGCCGAAGGTTTGGCCCGGGCGATGTTCCCGGGCCTGCGCATCCAGAGCGCCGGCAGCCGCCCCAGTCGCGTGAATCCTTATGCCATCGAAGCGTTGGCGGAAGCAGGCCTCGATATCACCGGCCACACCTCCAAGTCCGTGGAGACCCTCGCTCCCGCGTCTGTGGACCTGGTGATCACCCTCTGCGCCGAGGAGGTCTGCCCCCTCTTCCTGGGGAAGGCGGAACGGCTGCACTGGCCGTTGCAGGATCCGGCCAGCGAGGATCCTGAACTCAGTCCCGAGGCGCTCCGGGCGCGCTTCAGGGCCACGCGGGAGGAGCTCCGCCGGCGCCTCGAGGCGCTGGGGCGCGAACGCGGCCTCGCCTGAAAACCCTCCCTGCGCCAAGGAGACAACCGATGTCCGATGCGAGGAACGACATGACCTGTTGCAGCGGCGATCAGCCCGCCAGCCCGGAGCCTGGCTTCTGGCGCCGGGGCGGCTGGCTGCTGCTGGCCCTGCCCCTGTGGTTCGCGCTCTACCACGTCCTGGAACCCTGCGCGGACTGGCTGGCCTACACGCGCCTGGGACTGGCGCCTGCGAGCCGCCTGGGCTCGGCCGTGGCCTTCTTCGCCTACGACGCGCCCAAGGTCGTGATGCTTCTGGCCCTGGTGGTACTGGGTGTCACCTTCGTGCAGACCTTCATCAGCCCCGACCGCACCCGGGATATCCTCGCGGGCCGCGCCGGGATCTGGGGCAACCTGCTGGCCTCGGTCTTCGGGATCTTCACTCCCTTCTGCTCCTGCTCGGCGGTGCCGCTCTTCATCGGCTTCGTGCGGGTGGGCGTGCCCCTGGGCGTGACCTTCAGCTTCCTGGTCTCCGCGCCCATGGTGAACGAGGTGGCCCTGTTCCTGCTGCTGGGGCTCTTCGGCTGGAAGATCGCGTTGATCTACGCCGGCACGGGCCTCGCTGTGGCGTTCCTGGCCGGCTGGGTGATCGGGAAGCTGCGCATGGAGAAGCACCTGGAGGACTGGGTGATGCAGATTGATTTCAAGCCGTCCACCGTGGCCGAGGCCGGGAAGTCCTTCTCCGAGCGGCTCGACCTGGCGGTGGACGGCGTGCGGGACATCGTGGGCAAGGTGTGGCCCTACCTGCTGGCGGGCATCGCCGTTGGGGCCTTCATCCACGGCTACGCCCCCGAGGCGCTCATGGCCCACATCATGGGCAAGGCCGCCTGGTGGAGCGTGCCCCTGGCGGTGCTCATCGGTGTGCCCCTCTACAGCAATGCGGCGGGGGTGATCCCCATCGTCCAGGCGCTGCTGGGCAAGGGCGCGGCCCTGGGCACGGTGCTGGCCTTCATGATGGCCGTGACCGCCCTCTCGCTGCCGGAGACCATCATCCTCCGCAAGGTGCTGAAGCCCCGCCTCATCGCGGTCTTCATCACCGTGGTGACCGCCGGGATCCTCCTGGTGGGCTACCTGTTCAACGCCATCATGTAGGAGCCGCCCATGAAGATCGAAATCCTCGGCACCGGATGCGCCAAGTGCGCCCTGCTGGGCAAGCACGCCGACGAGGCGGCCCGCTCTCTGGGCCTCGACTATGAACTGAGCTATGTCAAGGAGATCCCCGACATCCTGGCCCGCGGCGTCATGAGCACGCCGGCGCTGGTGGTGGATGGGGTGGTGAAGCTCCAGGGCCACGTGCCCACGGTGCGCAGCCTGGCGCAGCTGCTGAGGGGGTGAATCGGGTGGGGGCGTACAAAAAATGGCGGGCCCCCCTGGGCCCGCCTCCCCTACCCCTGATTCCTCAGCCGCCACTGCGCGGGCTTGGTCAGGCTTGAACAAGAATATAGTCAATTAAGAATGTAGTTCTAATGTTTTCCGTGTGATGGGCGTCACGGGCCGAAGACAGGAGGGGCATCCTGCCTGCATCCACGCTTTTGGAGCAGGTAGGGCGGCCCTCCGCCGGGCCCTTGTGTGATACTTGTCACTCGTGATCGGTCTAGGCTCTTCTGGACCTTTCCTCTGGCAGGGAGACACCATGGGCGATCCGCTCTTCTGGCACCGGCTCCAGTTCGGCTTCACGGTCACCTACCACTACCTGTTCCCGCAGCTCACCATGGGGCTGGCCTTCATCATCGTGGTGCTGAAGGCGATGGGCC
>JAKAMQ010000224.1 GCA_021812805.1 Acidobacteriota bacterium | reverse complement strand
CACGATGCCGCCGGGATGCACGGAGAACTGGCAGAAGTGGCCCTCCAGCGCCGCGGCTTCTCGCAGGATTCTGGTCCAGGCGGGATTTTCCGCCGCGTGGCCCATGCCGCCTTCCCAGCCGCGGATGTAGCGCGCCAGCTGCTTGAGCTCTGACTCCGGGCGGCCATGGGCCATGGCCACGGCGCGCAAGGCGGAGCGGCCCTTGTAGAAGGCGTGGTTGGCCACCATGGCCACGCGGTCGCGGCCGTAGCGCTCGAAGACGTTGAGGATGACTTTGTCGCGCTCGTCCCAGGCGAAATCTATGTCCATGTCCGGCGGGTCCACGCGTTCGTGGGTAAGGAAGCGCTCGAACATCAGGTTGGTGCCCACGGGATCCACATTGCTGAGTTCCAGGGCGTAGCTCACGATGCTCGCGGCGCCGCTGCCCCGACCGCAGATGCGCGTGGGAAGCGCCGGTTTCAGGGCGTTCACGAGATCCTGGACCAGCAGGAAATAGGTGGCGAAGCCCTTCTCCCGGATGAGAGCAAGCTCGTGCTCCATGCGGCTTTCGTGGAGGCCCTCCACCACCGGATAACGTAGGCGGAGGCCCGCTTTCACCCGCTCCCGCAATAGTTCGTCCAATGAATTCAGGCCCTCGCCGTCGAGCCCTCGCGGGCCGGCGGTGACCCAGGCCCCCCAGTGGATCTTCCAGCCCGATATCTGTTCCAGCAGGGCCAGGGTGGACCTTTGCACCACGGGCTCGGCGAAAGGGAAGCGGGTCTCCCACTCCGCCCGGGGCACGGCGGCATCCCGCAACTCCCACAGCGGTTCCGTGCGCGGGACGGTACTTTGCTGCGCGATGGCGCGCTTGAGCCGGTGCAGGTCGAGGCCCGCCGCGCTGCGGAAACGCAGCACCTGCGGCGCCACCACGGGCAAGCCCGCTTCCAGCGCCCGCCGGGCTTCCACCGCCCGGCGGGGATGGGCCAGGAGCGAGGCGTAAAGGCCCTCCCGCAGCAGCGCGTCCAGGCCCGCCAGGTCATCGGCCAGCAGCGCGCAGCCGCCGGGAGGCTCTTCGGTGTGGCAGCTCTCGGGAATGGGCTCGCCCTTCAATCTCCGGGGCTCGTGGGCCTGGGTCGTGAGCAGGCGGTTCAGGGCCCCGTAGCCCGCGTCCGAGAAGGGCAGGGCGCCATAGTCGTGGCCCCGCCAGCGGAAGCGGCAGCCCAGGTGGATGCGAACATTGTTCTCGGTGCCGGTGCCGTTCTCCTGGGCGGCGAATTCCGCTTCCTCCCGCAGCTTGGGATAGCCCTGCATCCCCCGGTCCCAGAGGACCAGGTCGCCATAGCCCAGGCGCTGCGCCACGCGCAGCAACTGCTGGGGCCTGTAGATGCCTTCCCCGATGGAAAAATCGGAGATGCCGAGGGCGAAGCTCATGGGCGAGCCTTTTGAAAGGGCTTGAATTTAGGTGCTGTGATCAAGAAGCCGGGTCACGACAGCGTGGCGAAGAGTCACAATAAAACCGGGCTCGAATCGCTCCGCGCTGATGTAGATGCAAGATGGCGGACCCCTGAGGCTTGGCCCTCTGAACCATCGCAACCGGGGTCAAACCACGAAGCGGTGGCAGACTTGCGTGAATGGCGGCGCGGAGCGCCATCCGAAGCATCCCCGCCATCCCCTTCATCCCTGTTGAAAAAGCTTTTTTAACAAGGATGAAGGGGATGGCGGGGATAAAGAAAAAAGCAAAGATATTGGTTTGTACTTGTTTCATCGGCCATTCCTGTAGGAGCCATCCTGGGATCACTTATCTGGCCGAAAAAGGTTTTGTTCCACACTTCGTCCTCCTTCCGCGCCGCATCGGCACTCATCCGTGTTTATCAGTGGTGATCTTGTTTTTTGAAAGAGGTCGCCAACCTCAGCTGCTTTTGGCGTAGATATCCTCCTGGTTCTCGATGTGATCCGCGTGTTCGAGATTCTCCGCCGCCAGATCCCAGCCCGCCCGCACGGGATGCTGGGGGTAGCGCTTGCGGAGGCGCGCCAGGGCGGGCTCCAGGTTTTCGACCTTCTGGCTGCGGGGATCCTGGAACAGGGCCCGGGCCCGGCCCAGGCCCCAGTGGATGCGCAGCTCCACCTGGCGGATGAGGAGGCGGCGCGTGGCCCCCTGGCGGAAGGCCAGCTCCACGGTGCGCGCCAGCTCCAGCGGCGGCTGCAGCAGGTGTTCGGGCTCGGCCTTCCAGTGGTGCGGCTCGCCGTCCACGTCCCACCAGCGCAGGGCCAGCTTGCGGGGGCTGCGGGCGTCGGACCAGAGGCGGTGCAGGCTCCAGGAAGCCAGGGCCACCTCTTCTGGCAGACGGGGCGGATCCAGGCGCCAGGGCGTGCGCGTGGAGCCCGGCGGTTCCGTCAGCAGGGGCAGACGGGGCCGGTCCTCGCCCCGTACCTGGGCCAGGAGTTTGGGCGCCAGGCGCTCGGGCATCAGCTCGCAGAGCATGGGCAGGGGCATGGGCTGGAGATCGTGGAAGGTCCGCAGGCCAAGGCGATGGAAGCGGCTGCGGATGCGCGGCGCCAGGTCCGGCAGGCGGGCCAGGGGCTGGGGCGCCAGGAAGCTGGCCTCAAAGCCTTCGCCCACCTGCTGGATGCGGCACCCTGCTCGCTCAGGGCGCTCCAGCCGCGCCGCCATCTGCGCGGCGGTGGCGCTGAGCGAAAGCCCGCCATGGCTCTGCCAGCCCATGCGTTCGTCCAGCGACCGCTGGAGGCGCATGGCGGCGTCCTGGGGGGGCCCGAAGAGGCGGCTGGTGCCGCTCAGCTCCACCAGGGCCTCGCCCATGCGCAGCAGCATCCCCTGGGGCGTCCAGTGCTGCAGGAAGTCCCCGAAAAAGGCCTGGGCCTCCCACCAGGTCTGGGGCTGGGCGTCCAGCACCCGCAGCTGGGGCAGGCGGCGCAGGGCCAGATCCAGGGGATCACCGGGCGCCAGGCCCTCCGCCCGGGCCCGGCGGTTGGCGAACCAGAGCACGGGACTCCGGGGGCTCTCCGGATTCAAGAAGGCCAAGGGACGGCCACGCAGGCCCGCATCCCGCGCGCAGGCCAGTTGGAACGGCAGTTCGGGAACCCACATCGCCAGCACGGATACCTCCAGGGGGTATCAAGTATGGCGAATAAAAAACGAAAAACAAGGGCAAAAAAAGTCTAGAGTTGAGAGTCAAGAGTCGAGGGTTCGGACCGGTGGACTGTCCCAGGCAATTCGTAAAAAAGTGCGGAATAAACAAGACTGTATATACTAAATATGTATACATTTGTGCATGGAGGTGGATCATGGCTCCTATCCGGCTCAGGGTCTTCAAGACAGGCAATTCGCTGGCCCTGCGGCTTCCCAAGTCCCTGGGCATGCGTGAGGGCGAGGAGTTGATGGGTTTCCGCGAAGGCGAAGCCCTCGTGCTCAAACCTGCTGATCATCTAGGTTGGCCCGCGGGTTATTTCGACAGCTGGGACCCCATCGAATTCGAGCTTCCAGAGCGCAAACGCGCTGAGACCCGCGACAAGCGCTTCCATCGCCTCTTCAGCGGGAAGGGGAGCCTGT
>JAKAMQ010000223.1 GCA_021812805.1 Acidobacteriota bacterium | reverse complement strand
CGATCTCGAGACCTTTCCCACCGCCGAGCAGCTGGAGCGCCTGGAGTGCTTCGCCAATGCCGAGCAGATGGCCGCCTCGGTGAAGGGCCAGGGCGGCGGCAAGGCCGCCCCCCAGGCCAGCGCCCCCCCCGAAGCCTCCGGCCTTGCCCAGGGCGCCAGCCCCATCCCCGCGCACCTCCGGGGCCTGAGCCTGGGCTCCCAGGGCTCCGAGGACTGAGGTCGGGGAAATAGGTTCTGTTTTTTAACCGCAGATTGCGCAGATTACGCAGATTAGAGGGTTGACCGCATGCTGTGGTCAACAAATGAGCTGCGGTTCATTTGAAATAAGGGCGCCTGACCTGTAGTGGGCGGGTGTCCGCTGGGTGGCGGTGGGTCATTGTAGTGGGGTTTCTCGGAGGAGGGCTTCGAGGGGTTTGTTGTCGGCGGCGAGTTCGGCGATGAGGTCGAGGTATTCACGGACGAGGCGTTGGCTCATTTTCACGGCGTAGGAGATCTCGGGGATGCCGAAGCCTTTGCGGTGACAGAGGAGTACCTGCTTGAATCCTTTGAGGTAGCGGTGAGCGGCCTCGGGGCTGTGGTCGGTGGCGCGGCAGACGTCCTCGACTTTGCGCCCTTCGAGGACGATCATGCGAACGATCTGGCGCTTGTGGGTGAGCGTCGGCCCGATGTCGTGGATGACCCCGCGGCGGGGAAGGTAGCGCCCGTTGGCCTTCTCCCACTCGCGGGCGTAGTGGCTGACGGTTGAAGGCGAGATCTTCAGCAACACGGCGAGGTCGCCGTTGGTGAGGACACCGTCCTGCTGGTAGGCCTGCTGGAATAGCCGTATCACTGCGTCCTGCTTCACTTCGCGGAGCTTCTTGCCACCGGCTCGGTCGAGGGCGTCCTTGGACTGCACCAGGTCGAGGATCACCGGAGTAAGGCGGCTCTGGGTGATGCGCTTGCCGTAGGACGCCTTCTCCAGCTTGTGAACCGCGGTCCACTGGACCTGGCCTTGCCGAAGGTGTTTGGCTTCGGGGTAGAAGCGGCCGACCAGTTCCTGGATGAGCTGGACCAGGAGTTGCCGAGTCCGGGAACCTCCGATTTGCGGGACTTCGTTGGCAAAGAACGAGTCCAGGGCCCCTTCGAAGGACTTGTACTGGATGGGGCCATAGGTGGCGAGGCCCAGTTCGATGCGCTGTTTCATCGCGGCCTCCTGCTGGTGCTGGAGGTTCCGGGCTCTCGCGAAGCCCCCCCTTTTTCGAGGTCCTCGGCCTCGTCGTGCTGCGCCCCGATCAGGTCGATCTCCTCGAATCTCCTGGCGTAGTCGTGCTTCTTCCGATGGGCCTCGTAGATGTCGAGAAAGGTCCGGACGCCCCCCGAGGAAATGCCCACGGTCAGCGCGATCTGCAGCGGGTGGAGGCCTTTCCGGACCAGGAACACCACGCGGCAGAAGGTGTGGATGTAGCGCTCGGTAGCATGCAGCGTGTGGTTGATCCGCCGGGCCACCTCCACGGATTCCAGGCCCGCCAGCCAGTGGCCGATGGCCACCCCCTTGTGGCTCACGCCAGGCCCGATGTCCTGGATCTGGCCGCGGGTGGCCACATAGATCCCCTGGTGTTTCCGCAGTTCCTGGATGTCTCGCCGGATCGTCCGGGTATCGCAGAACAGCAGCAGCGCCAGATCCTCCTGGCTGAGCAGTCCGCCCTGCTCCCGGGCCTCCTCCGTCAGTCGCTGGATCAGCGCCTTCCGCCGCGCCGCCTGCCCCTGCTGGTGCCAAGTCACCAGATCCTCCTTGGGCTCGAACAACGTCAGGACCACTGTGACCAACCGGCACTCCTTGATCGGCTTGCCCGCGCCCTCACCGGCCGCCACGCACTCGAAGCGCATCTGCCCCGTACGAAGCGGCCCGGCGCCGGGCTCCGCGAAGTAGACCTCCTTCGCGGTCTCGACCAGGACCTCCGCCGCCCACGGGCTGATCCCGGCCCCTTGGACCGCCAAAACCTTCAATCTCTGATCCTGCGCCTTCAACTCCAAACGTCGGACTTGATCCTCAAGCCGGTTCTCGGTTGTCATCATCATGGGTTTCTCCTTGGGTGGCCTTCGCAACCACGGCATCGGCATCGATGCCTTCCCAGGCGAAACCCGCCTCTTTCAAAGACCCCTGGGCGCTCAAAGCACCCCAGGGGTCCTACCTACAGGGCATTTGTCCGCATCGGAAATCTGTGAATTCTGCGGTTAATACCGAATAGCGTTCAATAGATGAAATTCCACCACGGAGACACGGAGGGCACGGAGGAGACCACGGAGGGCGTTCCCGAAGGCCAGGCATTCCGCCTGCGGCGGACCTGCCGCGGGCGGCAGGCCAAGCCGGGCGGGCACCGGCGCCACGCGCCTTCGGCGTGTTCCCGCGGTGCCCGCCCGGCTTGGATGCCTGGGCCATCGTAATTACTCAGCTCCGTGGGCTCCGTGGTGAGTCCTGAATTTTTGAATGCAATTCCGAATGAATCCCTGACCCGGCCCGTACCGGGGGCGGAGTGGGGGCTCCACCAGGGCGTCACTCCTCCGGCGGACCGCAGGTCGTACTGGGTGAACTTGTACAGGCGGAACCCGGCCCGCAGCTTCACCAGCGAGACCTGCCCGCAGAACGCGTCCCGGACCGTCCGCTCCAGGTCGTCCCATTTCAGCCCCGCGTTCAGCACCGCGGTGAATTCGATCTTCGCAGCCTGGTAGACCGTTCCGATCACGGGACACCTCCCTCGGACGGGACCGAATTTTTCCAATCGAATCATGGACTCATTGATCCACTATTGTCAATGCGCCGGTGTCCACCGCCGGGAGGATGGACGCTGCGGATCCAGGCCGGGCCGGCCCCCGGATGCCTTCGATCCGCCTTTGTTAGACTCATCCTTTGCCTCAAGGAGCCCCATGTTCCAGCTCAGCGGAAAGATCACCTTCGTCACCGGCGCCAGCCAGGGCATCGGCGAAGTCGTCGCCAAATACCTGGCCCGCATGGGGGCCACCGTGGTCTGCGGCTCCATCCCGGTCACCGAGGGCGATCTGCAGCGGGTGGTCGCCGACATCCAGGCCGAGGGCGGCCAGGCCGACTACGTCCTGCTCGACGTCGCCAACGGCGACAGCGTGCGGGCGGCGGTGAACACGGTGGTGGAGCGCCACGGCGCCCTCCACGTGCTGGTGAACAACGCCGGGATCACCAAGGACAAGCTCATCATCCAGCTCAAGGAAGAAGAGTGGGACGCGGTGATCAACATCAACCTCAAGGGCGCCTTCCTGTGCACCCAGGCGGCGGCGCGGCCGATGATGAAGCAGCGCTGGGGCCGCATCATCAACATCGCCAGCGTGGTGGGCCAGATGGGCAACGCCGGCCAGGCCAACTACGTCTCCTCCAAGGCGGGCCTCATCGGCCTCACCAAGACCACCGCCCGGGAGCTGGCCAGCCGCAACGTCACCGCCAACGCGGTGGCCCCGGGCTACATCGCCACCGCCATGACCGAGAAGCTGCCCGACGAGGTGAAGGCCGAGTTCAACCGGCAGATCCCCCTGGGCCGCATGGGCACCCCCGACGACATCGCCGCCGCAGTGGCCTTCCTGGCCAGCGAGTTTGCCGC
>JAKAMQ010000053.1 GCA_021812805.1 Acidobacteriota bacterium | reverse complement strand
GAAGCCCTGGGCGTCGCCCGAGGCATAGGCGGTGCTGGCCTGGGCCAGGAGCGCGAGGTCCGGATGCGCATGGCCCGCCGCGGCGGACTGGAGGGCCTCCCCGACGCTCTGCCAGGCATCCTTGCTCTGGCCCGGAAGGGGCGGCAGGGGGCGGAACTGGGCGAACCGCACGAGATCGGCCTGGCGCTGGGCGGCATCGGGCGTCCCCAGGGTCTGGATCTCGAAGGCGAGGCCCGGCGTCCCGGCCAGCTGCAGGGTGTTGCGGAGCTTGTAGTAGAGGTAGATCCGGTCGAAGAGGTTCACCACGGCGGTCTGGAAGCGGGTGCGCTGCTTGGGATCAATCGCGCTGGCCGTCTGGGCCTGGTCCTGGATCTCCTGGAGGTGGGGCCCCAGGTCGTTGAAGGTGAAGTAGCGGTTGGAGGTCTGCTTCAGGCCGATGAGGCCCAGCACATCCGGATCGTTGATGACGAAGACCGGCTGCTGGTCCGCGACCGTGGGCCGGAACATCAGGTCGAGCAGCCATTCGTCGGCGCTGACGGTGTGGCCCTGGTAGCGGAACTCCTGCTGGCTGCGGATGACCAGGAGCGAGTTCCGGGCGACGGAATCCAGGGGCTTGACGCGGCCGCCTTCCAGCACGGGCAGGCTGGCGAATCGGCCGATGGCGAAGCCACGCACCTTGCCCGAGGGCAGCATGGCGGCGGCGACGGTGGCCAGGGCCAGGGCCGCGGCCAGCCAGGGGAACAGCTTGGCAAGCTTCATGGATCAGGCCTCCTTCTTGGGTTGCCGACGCTTGATGGAGCGGCGAAGGGTGATGCCGAAATGGATCAACAGCCCGATGGTCACCAGCACGCAGGAGATGTAGGGAATCAGCCAGCCGGGATTGCCGACCACCTGGAGGATCGAGAGGGTGTCGCCCCGTCCGAAGCTGGCCTGGTAGAAGGCCTTGCCGTCGTAGCGCAGGGGCTGGTTCATGTAGATCAGCACATCGCGTTCTTCGTGGGTGTTCGGGTTGGACAGGTGGATGAGGCTCGAGAAGTTCTTGGGGATGTCCGTGCCCGGATAGACGTCATGGCTGAACTTCTTCAGGGTGATGGCGTAGGGCAGGTAGACGCGCAGGGGACGGATCAGCAGGCGGTAGGTGTGGCCCTCGAAGGTGAAGCCCTGCGGGGCGGTGATGTCCGTGGAGACCAGCCAGGTGCCGAAACTGCGGCCACCGGCCATCGGCTCGACGAAGGCCGTGGTGTGGTTGACATCGTCATCGCGGGTGATGGGGGGCCGCCCGACCACCTTCACGCTGGTGCCGACACCGGCAGTGGCCATCGTGGGTGGATCGCCGGCGCCCAGGCGGCTCAGGGTGGCATTGCGGAAGAACTGCTTCACCCGGATGGTCAGGGGCGTGCCGGGAATGGCCACCGTCCCTTCCCGGGCCAGGGTGCTTTCCGGGATCGAGTAGACGTCGTCGTAGGAGGGGTTGGTCGTATCAATGACCGCCAGTTCCATCAGGCGGGGGCTTTCCACGAAATTGACCGTCTGGCCCACCTGGATGGCCATCTGGGTGTCCATCTGAAAGGCGCCGGTGGCGAATTCACCGGCGATGAGGAGGATCAATCCCGCGTGGACGATCCACAGGCCCATCTTGCGCCAGGTGAAGTCGAGCCGCTGGATGGTGGAAGCGATGAGGTTGAGCACCAGGGCGGCGCCCACGAGGATTCCGCCGGGGAAGACCGGGAGGGCGAAGCTCGCGGCCTGGGGCTGCCACCAGACCAGGAAGGAGTGCATGTAGGCGTTCACCGCGCCCAGGGTGCCCAGGTGGACCTGGGCGATGGTGCAGAGGAACACCAGGGCCATCAGGAGGGCGAGGGAGACGATGGTGAGTTCGAAGGAGCCGAGGGCCTTCCAGAAGCGGCGGAGGATCTTGGATTCAGTCAAGGTGGATGCTCCCCATCAGGCGCATGAACTCGGGCTTGGCCTGCTCCACGGGACCTGGATCCCCGGCCATCTTCAAAAACCAGGTGTTGCCATCGGAGGCGGTGATCAGGCCCGCGACCATCCGGCCCTTGTCGGGTGCCTGGCCGGTGAAATCGAACACGGCCAGATCACCGGCCTTGGTCTTCACGATCGTCCGCTGGGCCGCTTCGGCCGCCGCGTCGAAGGGCGGCAGGCCCATCTGTCCGCGCCAGCGGTTCACGTTCGCCAGTTCCCCGCCCGCGGGGCCAGGCAGAACGATGACCGAGACATCGAGCTTGCCCGCCACCGGCGGCTTCAGGGTGGCGAAGCGCATGCCGCTGCCGGGCTCCTGGCGCCAGCCCTTGGGCAGCGTCCAGCCCAGACCGGCGCGCGCGGGCTGGGCCGCGTCTGTGCCCGCCTCGGGCATGCCGGGCATGCCCATGGGCGGCATGCTCGCGGCTGGCCCGGGCTCGCTGCTCTTCGGCACGCGGTAGTGGGCCACCTGGTCGCGGTTGCAGCCGACGGCCAGCAGAAGGAGCGCAGAGGCCAGGAGCGCGGGCTCGAACGCACGGGAACTCCCGGGGTGCCGGGAGCGGTCACTCGGAGATGGGGGGGTGGGAAGAGGGGTCCGCATACCTGCCAGCCTACCGTTAGTTTCTGTCGAAACACAGGGCTGGATGATGCGTGTCACACGCAGTAAGGTGTATGACAAATGCCTGACAAATAGAGTGATGGCAGCATAGATCTTGTAGAGTGAAGGAATGGATACCTTCGACCCATGGATTCCCTACCGCGATCTCCGGTTTGCCGGGGTCCGGGATCACCCTGCGTTCGGACCCTGCTTCATCGTGGAGGGCCGCATCCTGGTCGAGGATCTCCTGGCCAGCGCAGCCGGGGGCGGGCCGAGGGTCATCTCCGTGGCGGCCACCCCCGCCGTCGCAGAAACCCTGGCGGCGAGGCTCCCTGCCGGGACCGAGCTGCTGGTGGCCGAGGCGTCCTGGTTGTCGGAGCTGGCCGGCTTTCCGTTCCACCGGGGCGTCCTGGCCTGTGCCGCGGTGCCGGCCCCGCCGCCAACGGAGAGCCTGGTCGGAATCCAGCGGTTGCTGGTCCTGCCCCGCCTCCACGACAGCGAGAACCTGGGCCTGCTGCTGCGAAGCGCCGCTGCGCTGGGGCTGGGCGGGGTGCTGGCGGGGCCGGGGCCGGGCCTCTGGAACCGGCGCACGGTGCGTGTGTCCATGGGCGCCGTGTGGCGCATTCCCGTGTGGCGGGCCGAGGATCCCTGGTCGGCCCTGGCCGCCTGGCGGATCGCGGCGCCTGGCTCAGAGATCGTGGCCGCCGCCCTGGCTCCGGAGGCCGAGGATGCCCGCGCCTGGCGGCCCACGCTCCGCTGCGCCCTGGTGCTGGGGCCCGAGGATACGGGCCTGGAGGCCGCGCAGCTTGCCCACTGCGATCGCGTGGTCGCCATCCCCATGGCGAGCGGCATGGACAGCCTCAACGTGGCCGCCGCCGGGGCGATCCTGATGTTTCAGATGGGAAGGGAATACCGGGGACAGGATGACGGTCCGAAAGGCTTTCAGGGATAGGCCACGGTCACCTGGAAGAATCCCTTGTATTCGCCTCTGGGCAGCCCGGGTTCCACGTGCAGCGTGGCACCCACATGGAACACCAGGCCCCCCTCGGGCAGACTGCCCCCCAGCGGGGTCTCGGTGGCGAATCCGTCCACCTGCAGGCTGCCCCCGGGACCCGTGAGGGTCGTTCTCGCCGGCAGCTGGATCTGGTAATCGGTCCCTGCTGGACCCATCAGGAGGAAGGCCGCCGGATGGGGCGTTCCGGACAGGAGCCTGGGCGCCGAGGCTCCGGCGGCGCGGAAGCCGCCCGTGGGCGCGACGGTGACCGTGCCGGATCGGGTTCCAGGCAGGAGTCCGGCGAACTGGAGTGGGGCCGCGCACTGGAGGATGAGCGGGGCCCGAAGCCGGGCGTGGATGCGGAAGGATTCGTGGACCGTTCCCCAGCCCTCCTCCAGGACCTGGACCAGGATCATGGCCTGGGTTCCGGTGTAGAGGCCGCCCGGGATACCGGCCGCGACATCCAGGGTTCCGCCCAGCCGGACCTCCGCCTGGCCCGTGCCGTCGAAGGTTCCTTCCAGGCGGGGCAGGGAGGCGTGGAAGGCGGCCACACGGATCTGGCCGCCGCGCGGCCGGATGAGCATGGGGGAGGGCGGATCCACCCGGAGGAGGAACCGTCCCCGGGGGGGGCCCGTGATCCGGAACCGGGCGGGGGTGGCCCTGGGCGGAGGAGCCCCCTGCAGTCCGCCCCCCTCGGGGATCAGATCCCCACTGGCGGTGAGGGTGATCCGCCCCCCGGCCGGCTGGACCAGAAGGCCTCCGAACTCGAGGTGCTCCACGACCTGGATCGCGGCCTTGCGATCCTCGGCCTGGAGCAGGAGGGCCGGGAGGAGGATCAGGCCGAGCAGAAGGTGTTTCATGGCGGGCTCCCTGGGGCGGTGGGCGACGTGAGCTGGCGCGCGTAGGGGCGGTTCCCCCCGCGGAAGAAGTGGGCAGGAAGGGATGGGAGGGCCCGGGAGGCTTCGGCCCGGGTGGAGAAGTGTCCGAAGCAGACCAGCCGCAACGGGTGCCGGCCTCCGGCCTGCGGGAGAGCCAGCGTGAACAGGTCCGCGGCCCGTGGCCCCAACGCTTCCCGAACCGCCGCGAGGGTGCTGTCCTCGAAGGCAGCCACCAGCACCACCGTCCAGGGCCCCTGGGTGGCAGCGTGGGCGGGCGCTGGGGGCACCGGTGGCAGGGGAGGCCGAGGCTTCGCAAGCGGCGGGAGCGGCTGGACTGGATCGGCCTTGGCCGGAGGCGGTTCCGGCGGGGGCGCAGGGCGCAGGGCGGGCGCGGCGGGCTGCAGGGGCGCCTCCCGGGCGGGTTCGACCACGACATCGAGCCCATCCAGGAGGTTCCGCTGGTCGTCAATCCGGAAAGGGCGGGGCTTGAAGGGCCGGAGTTCCATCCGCGCGGTCTCCTCCTGCGTCACCCGCAGCTGGTAGTCCCCGTGGGGCAGATCCCGGAACTCGAAATAGCCGTCGTAGGCGCTGCGAAGCACCTTCACCCGCGCCCCCGAGGCCTTGCACAGCTCGATCTCGAGGCCGGGCAGTTCCTGGGTGCCTCCCGCCTTGCGGATCCGGGTGGTTCCCGTCACTTCGCCGAAGGTGGATACCGGGAAATCCAGCCGCGCCACCTTGCCCGGACGCGGAACGATGCGGAAGGCCTTCACCGTGGATTGCTGGGCGGCCTCCGGAAGGCTCGCCTCGTCGAGGGAGACATCCATCTCCTGGCCTCGCGGGAGCTGGGTGAGGAAGGTGGCGCGCGGATCGTCCACCCGGCTGGCGGGACTGGCTTCGCCCACCCTGAAGCGGGTGCCTTCGATCACGGCCTCGCCGGGATCCCGCCGCCCGTTCCCATTGGCATCCAGGAAGGCCTGCGCCGAGACGGCCCCCTGGCCGGTCATGGTCAAGGCGTCGGTCACGATCCGGCCGGTGCGGGGCTCCCGACCCAGGGAGACCTGGAAGCGCAGGTACGCCGAGAGGGTGTTCCGGTCCTTCTGGAGGTCGAGCCCGAACCCGAACCGTCCCGTCGTCCTGGCCAGGCCGGCGAGGGCGAGCGGGGGCCCGGTCCCCGGCCCCTGGCCGCGGAGGCCCACCCGGACTTGCAGGCCGCCTTCCGTGCGGTATTCGCCCAGGGCGCTCCAGTTCTTCACTTGGGTGGACCCCTGGCTTCGCTGGCAGGTGAGGTCGCCCTGGAAGGAGACCTGCGACCAGAACCGGCTGGCCAGGAGGCTGGCTTCGAGGGGCGCATCCGGCTGTTGGGGGTTCCGGAACCGCGCCAGCGAGAGGGCCAGGTTGACCTGGGCCAGCTGGGTGCCCAGCTGGGCGCGCTCACGCTGGGCCTCGCGATGATCCGTGTAGTTCTCCCGCTCCAGGCCGAGGGTGAAGGAGAGGGGCGTCTGTCCAAAACGGCCATTGGTGGAGAGGTCCACGCCGTAGGACGAGGCCAGCAGCTGCCCCGGGCTGGCGAATGTGATCCCTCCGTAGCTGCTGGGCTGGAAGCCATCCCGGTAGCTGGCGCCCCGCAACGTCAGGGAGGAATAGCCCAGTCCGGTCCGAAGCATCGCCTGGGTCGCCCGCCCTGGCTGTCTCCCCTCGGCGTGATCCTGGGCGGCGGAGATCTGGAGCGCCAGGTAGGGGAAGAGCCCCTGGAGGCCCACCACGCCGTAGGTGTGGGGACCGTCCGCGAAGGGGATCCTGGAGGCGCCGGCCTGCACTGCCAGGGATGCCCCCAGGCCGTACTCGGCGGTGGCCAGGTAGGCGTTCGCGGTCGAAGCCGGTTCGGAAGTGTCCAACGCCGGGCTGTTGTCGAGGGCGGGCCGGACCGCTGCGATCCCGTAGTAGAACGAGCCCGGGGGTGGCTGGTCCTGGGCGATGTCCAGGCGAATCCGCTCATCCCGCTCCTGGCCCTGGGGGCCATGGAAGACCAGACGGAACTCGTTCAGACCGAAGCGCAGGGGCACTTCGGGGAACTCGTAGCGGCCGTCGGGGCGGGAGCGCTGGAAACCCACCAAGCCGCCGTTCTGGAAGAATTCCACGGACCAGCCCGCAGGCAACTCGCCGCGGAAGGTGCGGGTGGCGAAGCGGGTCCGGTAGGCTACGGGGAAGTTGTCCAGGCTCAGGCCCCGCCCCTGGGGGAGCCCGCCCGCGAGTTCCAGCGTCGGGGTCGTGGAGAGGTCGCCCAGCGCCACGCGCCGGGCATGGAGGGGGCCCAGGATCCCGCCACGGGGGTCTTCCCGGAAGAGGGTTCCGCGGACATTCCTCCAGTGTCCGTCGGGATCCCGGCTGGCGTAGCCGTAGGCGCTCATCCAGAGCAGGTCTCCGGCCATCGCGACGGTTCCGGAGGTCCGCGTTCCTGGCTGGCCCGAGATGCGGCTCGCGCTCGCGGAGAGATCCACGAAAGGCACATCCACGAAGGCATAGGGCGTGGGGGTGGGGCGGCCCACGGGGCCCTCGGGGCCCTCGCCGTAGCGCCGCAGGCCTTCCTGGCCGTACCGGCGGTCCCGCTCCCAGGCGTCCTGGATGGGCAACCGCTCGCGGGCTTTCAGGACCAGCGCGGAGCCCTTCGGGTCCACCTCCACCTGGAGCGGAAACCATTCGGAGAGCAGGCGGGCTTCGACATAGATGTCCCGGGCCTGGCGCTCGGCGGTGCCCCGGGCGAGGGGCTGGCGCCTGCCCTCGGATGTGACCTCTGCGCGGGCCAGGTCCAGCTCGAAGCGGCGGTTCTCGGCGATGAAAAAGCCCTCGGCGCGGCCCTTCGCAAGATCCACCCGGATGCCGAATCCCAGGAGGCGACAGATCTCGCCGAGGGGTACCAGCGTGCCGCCCGGCACCGGGTACGCCTCGAACCCATCCCCGAGGGGCGTCCCGTTCAGGTAGGGCTGCAGGAGGATCATGTCCGCATCGCTTCGCGTGGCCAGCGGCACCTCCTGGGCCACCAGGCAGAGGCCGAGGACCGTCGCTGCCAGGCCACGGAGAGGGGGCATGCCCGGAACCTAGGGCAGGTCGAGGGTCGCCACGACGGGCGCCTGCTTGTAGTCCCTGGGGGTGAAGGTCACCCGCAATCGCCCGTTCTGGAGGGCCAGGCCCTTGGCGCCGGGCAGGTCGAGGCGCAGGTGGCGGGAGGACAGGTTGTGGTAGATGACGGCGCCAGCCAGGGGCAGGACCACCACCGGCCGCCCCGAGGCGGGCTCCCAGCGGACCTGGAGTTCACCGCCAAGGCTGCGGTTCCCCTCCCGCTGCAGATCGAGGGCCAGCACCGGCGTGCCGTCCTGCTTCGGGGCCTCGAGCTGGAGGTTGGCCAGGCTGGCGCTGCCGTGGGCATTCCCGTGCCGGACGATCACCGGGATCGAAATGCCGAAGAGGGTCTTGATGTCGAAGGAGATGGCATTGGTCGTCTCGGCGCTCGGGGGCTTCGGCGGCTCCACCGGCGGGATGGCCTGGAACAGAAGGTGGGACCGGTATTCCCCGTCCGGCAGCCCTTCGGGCTTGCGGAGCTGGAGCCTCACCGTCTGGGTCTCGCCGGGCTCGAGTTCCACCTGCCGGGGCGAGTAGCGGACCAGATCGGACGCGGTGAGTTCGCCGGGTTTCCTGCTCCGCTCCTCCAGCCTCCCTTCGGGGAGCATGTCCATCTCCTTGAAGAGGATCCGGTAGGTGCTCTTCTGGGAGCCGACGTTGCGCAGGGCCACCTCCGCCGACCGCTCGCGACCCTCGAGCACCACGCGGGTCGGCATCACCATCAGATCCCCCGCGCCCCCCTTCGGCTGGGCGGAGAGGAAGAGGGAGAGGGCGGGAAGGATCAGGGCCAGCAGGAGCAGGGGCCGGATGGGCATGGGAACCTCGGGGAAAGACGCTCAAAAGGGGGTCACGCCAGTGAGCGGCGTGACCCCCGGAACCTCCCGCGCGGGGAGGATGGCGGCATCACATGTAGGAGACACGGACCTCGAACGCTCCGCTGTAGGTGCCGGGGAGGGTGCCTGGGTAGATGTGCAGGGCACCGCCGACGATGATCTCAGTGGAAACGGTGCCGGAGTTCTCCATGCTTCCCACAAACGCGATGGGGTTCGGCGAAACCATAGGTTCCAGGTTGATTGTGCCGGGCTCTCCGGATCGGGTGAGTTCCATCAGGGTGGTGGCCGAGTAGTTGAATTCGTAGCCTTCCTCGCCGGTGACGGTGAACCGAGCGGGATGTGGCTGGAGGCCAGGGTTGTGCTTCCACCAGATGTAAGCGCCTTCAAGGAGCGGGATATCGAAGAGGGTGACAACACCGTCGCCCCGCTGCGAGTCCACGACGAGCTGGCCGAACACCAGGTCGTCCACCCGCTCGACGCGGATGGGCCTGATGATCTGGACCTGTGCCTGGACATCCGAGAGCACGGCCTGGTTGCCTTCCCCGGCGGTGCACACGAGTCCTGGAAGGGCCAGGAGGAGGGTGGGGATGAGCTTGTTCATGGCCCGGTCCCGGGCCCGGGAGGAGCTCCCGGGCCTGGGCCTCCCTCAGATGTAGGACGCCGTGACGGTGATGGTGGCCGTCTTGTTGCCGGCCTCAGCGAACGTCCACGTCCCGGCGAGCTGGAAGGTGTACGTGGTGCTGCTGTCGGTCACGGGTGTAAGGGGGTCGAGGGTCAGATGGGTGGGGTCCGTGCTTTCGGTGGTGAAGGACACCCCGAGGTTGGCGTCCTTGGTCAGGGTGAAGGTGGGGAACGTGGCGGCCACGCTGGCGGAGTTCTGGCCGTGGAATTCGGTGCAGTTATCCATGGACTGGATGGCCCCGTGCCCGAACGTCACCGAAGCGGCCTGGTTCATGTTCAGGATGACCAGCTTGCCCAGGTCGAAGGGGGTCTGATCGGCCAGCAGAGTCACCGGCGCGTAGATGGTCACGGTGGCGGTGGCGCTGGCGGTGGCGCTGTTCCCGTCGTCGGCGAACATGGGCGCGGCGGCGGCAACTAGGGCGAGGGCGATGAGCTTGCGCATGAAAAACTCCGTGAAGCGAGTGTCCGGGGGGCGGGCCTGAGGCCCGGGCCGGACGATGTTGGGGGAAAGGGCATCCGGTGAGGGATGTCCGGGAACGCGCAGACCAAGGCCAGGCGCAGGCCCGGAGGGCCTGCGAGGTCAGGGTTCTGGGGGCAGTTTCAGCCTTGACGACAAGTGCTGAAGTCCGTGGCTGGGCTTTGGATCAGGATTGCTCCTGGATTGACCACGTTCAAGTCGTAAAATGGTTAAAATTTGTTAAACAACCTGTCATCGTTGATAATTCAAAATAAAAAATGACAAGACTTAAGTATCGAGTGAGACCATGATGCCCCCCCCCGGGGGCGGCCGGGCCTCCGCTACCGGCAGATGAAGCCCACGCCCCATTCGGTCTTGAAGTGGTCGGGGTGGGCAGGATCATCCTCGAGCTTCTCGCGGAGCTTGCAGACGAAGACATCCAGGGTCTTCGCGCTGACGAAGTGCTTCTCGCCCCAGATCTCCTGGTGCAGCCGGTCGCGGGTCAGCACTTCGCCGGGGTGCCTGAGGAAGGTGGCGAGCAGCGCGAACTCTTTCGGCGTCAGAGCAATTTCCAGCCCGCGCTTGAAGACCTTCATGCCTAGAAGGTCCATCTGGAGGTCGCCGAGCGTGAGCCGCTCCGGGCTTGAGGACCGCCGGGCGCAGCGCCGCAACACCGCCTTGATCCGGGCCACCAGGACATCGGGTCCGAAGGGTTTCACCAGATAGTCATCGGCCCCCAGTTCCAGTCCGGAGACCTTGTCGGCGTCATCGGCCCGGCCGGTGACCATGAGGATCGCCAGGTCCTCCCGCCGCTGCCGCATCGTCTGGCACAACTGGAACCCGTTCATGCCCGGCAGACCGATGTCCAGGAGGGCCGCCCGGGGGGTGCGCCGCTCGAACAGCTCCAGGGCCTCCTCTCCGTCGCCCGCCTCGAGGGTCTCGAAGCCGGCTTTCTGGAGGGTGATGCGGATGTATTTCCGGGCGCCGGGATCATCCTCCACGATCAGGATGGCCTCCGCCGGAGCCACCCCCAAGGGGGGCATGCAGGCCTGCGGATTCTGACAAGGCAAGGCGGGCGCCTGGAGGTGAGGCGGGTTGGGTGGGCGGAAGGCCGGCAGGAGCATTGGACACCGAGGGAATTCCGAAGTACCGGGTGGGCATGGGTTGCAGAAGTACGCGAGGATACCTTTGAATTCCAGCTTTATCAAATTCCTATATGTTTTTTTTACAATCAAAAGGACTCAGAATCAAGACTTTGTATGGGCTATAGTCGTTGCTTAGGTTTAGCATTCGTCATTTGTTAAATAGGGATTTATTCATTATTTGGCATCGGAATACACTCGCTTCAGGCGAGGGTTCCCTCTCCCGCGCCGTTCCAGAGGGCGCCATGGACCTTCAGGGTTGGTTGCAGGCCGGACAGGCGAACCGCAAGAACCGGAACTTCCGGGAGGCGGCCGAGTGCTTCCGACAGGTTCTTCAAACTGAGCCAGACCAGCCTCAGGCGCTGCAGGGTCTGGCCGATGCCTGCCGCGGTCTCAAGGATTTTGAAGCCTGCCTGGTGGCCTGGGACCGCTACCTGGCCCTGCGTCCCGGGGATGGGACTGTCCAGGCCCGTATCGGTGACGCCTGCCGGCGGACCGGACGCGGGGACCGGGCCATCACCCATTATGAAGCGGCCCTCCGCCACGATCCCCGGAACCGCTATGCCCTCATGGGGCTCGGCGATCTCCATCACAAGGCTCACCGGCCGGACGAGGCGCTGGCTGCCTGGGAACGCCTGCTGGAGGTGGATCCCGGCCTCCTGAACATCCGCACCATGGCCGGGAACCTCTGCCGCCGGCGCCTGGATTTCGAGCGAGCCGCGCAGCACTTCCGCGCGGCGCTGAAGGTGGAGCCGGGAAACGCGTACGCCCTGTTCGGTCTGGCCGATGCGCTCCGGGGCCTTGGCCGATTCGACGAGGCGGCCCCTCTCTGGGAGGCCGTGCTGCGGGTGGATCCGGCTAATCCCCAGGTGCTCACCCGCGCAGGAGACTGCTTCCGCCAGCTGGGGCAGCTGGCCAAGGCAGAAGATCTGTTCAACCGGGTTCTGGCCCAGGGCTACGACCGCTGTGCCCAGCTGGGTCTGGCCAAGGTGGAGGCCGGCCGGGGGATGTACCGGGAAGCCGTCCAGCACTGCGAGATCATCCTGGCCCGGAATCCCGAGGATCCGCGGGCCGTCGTGCTCAAGGGGCAGGCCCTCGAAGCCTGGCGGGGGAAGGTGGCGGCGCAGGCCTACCTTGAGGAGCAGCAGACGCGGCATCCCGGCCTGCGCGAGATTGCCGGGGCGCTTTCCCGGATGCGCATGGCTAGACCGGAGTATCCGGTGGAACCGACCGTGCCCTGAACCCGCGAGCCGCCGTTCAGGGCTCCCGACTGGCGGCGATGTCCACGAGATGGAGAAGCTCGCGCAACACCTCGCGGCGATTCCCGTCGGCTTCGTACAGAGCGGCGACCTTCTTCCGCGCTGCGGCCACATCGCCGCAGGCCTTCCCGCGGGCGATGAGTTCCCGGCAGGCCTCGGGCATGGGGCCCCAGTTCCCGCACTCCACGAAGCGGTCGCTCAGGAAGATGAACTTGGGGATGGCCTCCCCGCCGTGGGTGAGGAAGCGGGCGAAGACGTCCGGCCACTGCTGACGCGTGAGGTAGCGCACCTGGAGCATGGGCGCTGCTTCGGCCAGGCGCTGGAGTACGGGCACGTGGCGCACCACATCGCCGCACCAGTCCTCGGCGATGGCCACGACGTGCACTGGGCGGGGCAGGGCCGCCAGGAATCCGGCGGCCTGGGGCTCCAGGGCGAGGGCCTGGCGCTGGGCCTCCAGCTTCTCCCGCTGGTCGGCGGATTCGGCAGCCGCGAGCCAGGCGGGATAGTCCAGGCCGGAGCCGAACACGGCCTTCCAGTCGAGCAGGGGCAGGGTCGCGGGGCGGGGCATGGGGCCTCCTTGGGGAGACAGGCATCCTACCGCCACCCGGCCTCGTCCCGGATACGCACGCTGGGGTGCCTACTTCCCACCTGCGGCTGGGGGGCCTACAGTCAAGGCCTCGAACGGTTCTTTGGAGGTTCCATGCCCACTGCCAAAGCCTTTGCCGCCGCCTCCGCCACCGCCCCGCTGGCGCCCTTCCAGATCGAACGCCGGGAGGTAGGGCCCCACGATGTCCAGATCGAGATCGCCTACTGCGGCATCTGCCACTCGGACCTCCACCAGGTGCGCAACGAGTGGGGCAATTCGATGTACCCGATGGTGCCCGGCCACGAGATCGTGGGCCGCGTCACGGCCGTGGGCGCCCACGTGAAGGGCTTCCAGCCCGGCGATTTGGCGGGCGTGGGCTGCATGGTGGACAGCTGCCGCACTTGCCCGAGTTGCCAGCGCCAGCTGGAGCAGTTCTGCGAAAAGGGGTGCGCCTGGAGCTACAACAGCACCGAGATGGACCGGAAGACGCCCACCTTCGGCGGCTACTCCTCGAGCGTCGTGGTGGACGAAGCCTTCACCCTGAAAGTCTCGCCGAAGCTGGACCTCGCTGCCACCGCGCCCCTGCTCTGCGCGGGCATCACCACCTATTCGCCGCTGCGCCAGTGGAAGACGAAGAAGGGCGACAAGGTGGGCGTGGTGGGCCTGGGCGGCCTCGGCCACATGGCCGTCAAGCTGGCCGCCGCCATGGGCGCCGAGGTGACGATGCTCAGCACCTCCAAGTCCAAGGAAGCCGATGCCCGCAAGCTGGGCGCCCACCACTTCGCGCTCACCGCAGAGGACGCCACGTTCAAGCGCCTGGCGGGCCACTTCGACTTGCTCATTGACACCATCTCCGCGCCCCACGACTACAACAAGTACCTCGGCCTGCTGCGGGTCGAGGGTGCCATGGTGCTCCTGGGCGTGCCGCCCGAGCCCACGCCCGTGGCGGCCCACGCCCTCATCGGCGGCCGGAAGATCCTCACGGGCTCCCTCATCGGCGGCATCCAGGAGACCCAGGAGATGCTCGACTTCTGCGCCGAGCACGGCATCGTCTCCGACATCGAGCTGATCCCCGTCCAGCAGGTGAACGAGGCCTATGTCCGGATGCTGAAGAACGATGTGCGCTACCGCTTCGTGCTGGACATGAAGACGTTGTAGGCGAAGGACGCCGGCCTGCCTCAGTCCCGGGGCAGGGGCAGGCCGTGCTCCCGCAGGAAGCTGAGCTTGTCCCAATAGCCGCGCTGGAAGACGATGCGGCCCGCGACCACGTGGAAGAACCCGCAGCCGCGCAGGCCCAGGGGATCGCGCCATTCGAGGATGGCCCATTCGCCGTCTTCGAAGAGGTTCTCGACGAGACAGACCATCTCCGCCGCTGCGAAACCCGCCGCGAACATGGCCCGGATGGCGTCCTGGCCCGTCACGGGTGCCTCGGCCACCTGGTGGTTCACCGCGTCCTCGGCGTACATCGCCGCCAGGGCATCCACATCCTGGCGGTTGAACGCCTCCACCCAGGCCGTGACGAGGGCTTTCGGGCTCGGGGTCTGGGCCGCGCTCATCGCTGCAACCCTTCCGGCAGGGCCCGGAACCGCAGGACGCCGTCGCCGCCCAGGGTGCGGGCAAGGCGGTGCCGCTGTTCCAGGTGGTTGAGGTGGGCGATGGCCTCGCCCATGGCGAAGATCATCTGGTGGCTGTCCAGGGCGCGGCCGAAGAGGGCCTCCAGGATGTCCGCGGCGCTCCGGGGTTCCAAGCAGGCGGCTTCCAGCAGGCGCAGACGCTCGGCATGGTGCGCCTCCAGGGCGTCCAGGCGGGCGTGGAGGCCCCGGAAGGGACGGCCGTGGGAAGGCAGCACCAGCAGGTTGTCCGGCAGGGCGCGCAGGCGCCGCAGGGACGCCAGGTAGCGGGCCAGGGCATCCTCGCCAGGCGCCAGGGCCGACACGCTGATGTTGGTGGTGATGGTGGGCAGCACCATGTCACCCGAAATGAGGATCCCCGCGGCTTCGCAGAGAAACGATGCGTGCTCGGGGCTGTGGCCGTGGCCCACGAGGACGCTCCAGGTCCGGCCGCCGATCTCCAGCCGGTCGCCCTCCACCAGGCGCTCGAAGGTGCGGGGCAGCTCGGGCACCCCCGCCCGGTACGTGTCCGGGCTGGTCCGCAGCGCCTCCAGGGCGTCCTCGTCCAGGCCGTGGCGGCGGAAGTGCTCCAGAGCCTCCTGCTTCCAGCCCCGCTCCAGGCCCCGCCAGAAGAACTGGGCCCCGAAGTATTCGCCCAGCGTGAGGTGGATGGGGGCGCCGGTGCGCGCCTGCAACCAGGCGGCCAGACCCACATGGTCGGGGTGGCCGTGGGTGACGAGGATGCGCGTGACCGGGCCGCCGAGGCTGGCCAGCAGGCCCTCCCACAGGTCCAGGGTGGCGGGCAGGCCGTAGCCCGTGTCCACCAGGGTCCAGCCCGGCCCATCCTCGATCAGCCACAGGTTGACGTGGTTCAGGGCGAAGGGCAGCGGCATGCGGATCCAACGGATCCCCTCTGCCACCGGCAGGGCGGTTCCCGGGGCGGGCAGGCTGGGGTTCGGCTGGCTCATGCTTCCAGTCTAGAACGGGCCGCGGTTCTCCTCCGCGCCGATGGGACGCGCTCAGTCGGAGGCTGGCTCAGCCTTCTGCGGGGCCTCCGCAATGGCCTGGTCGGGAATGAAGTACAGCGCCGTCGCGGCGATGGCTGCCAGGAGGGCCAACCAGAAGCCCAATTCCCATTGGGCCTGGACCATGCCTTCACCCTGCTTCATGACATCGCCGTCCACCTTGAATTTCGTGGCCAGGAGCAAGAGGGCGCAGAGGCCGGAGGCCACCATGCTCCCGGTCCGGGTGCTTCCCCCCTCGGCGAGGAAGGCCAGGACCAGGGCCGCCACAGCCGCCAGCGCGGCGAGCGCGACCATGGGCTCGGGCTGGATCTCCCGCTTCTGGACATCCCCGCTGAACGGGTTCTTGGATTCGAGCGTCCGGCCCGTGGCCAGGTTCACGCCGTTCAGGGTGATCAGCGGCTGGCCGCCGCAGGTCAGGGTGAGGAACGGCATGAGGAAGAACACCAGCACCGCGCCCAGCAGGCTGCGGGTGAAGAGGCGCTTGGAACGGGGAGGCATGGGATTCCTTTCCGGGATGGGCAGGGGCAGAGCCGTGCTGGTGATGAGGGTTTCAAGGGCCATGGTAGCCCATCCGGCGAGGTGGATGGAACCGACCCTGCTCAGCCCAGGAGTGCTGGATTCAGCCGCCAGATGGCCACGCACAGGAGCGCCGCGAAGGTCACCCAGGCCAGGTAGGGCAGCAGCAGGTAGGCGGCCAGCCGCTGAATGCGCGCGAAGGCCAGGACCGTGGCGAGGAGCAGGGTCCAGAGCAGCAGGATCTCCAGGCTGGCCGCGCCGCCCCGGTGCCAGGCGAAAAAGAGCCAGGACCACAGCGCATTCAGGATGAGCTGCACGAGGTAGAGGGCGAGGGCGGGCGCGGCGCGGCGGAAGCCCTGCTCCCGCCAGATCCGCCAGGCGGCCAGGGCCATGAGCAGGTAGAGCGCGCTCCACACCGGCCCGAAGAGCCAGCCCGGCGGCGCCCATGCGGGGCGGATGAGCTGCCCGTAGAAGGCCCCGGCCCGGACCGAGGCCGTGGCGCCGACCGCCGCCGCGGCGAAGGTGAGGCCGAGGGAGGCCAGGAGGCCGAGGGCAGCGTGGGCGGGCGCGGGTTTCATGCCCTGAACCCGAAGGCGCCGGAGGGGACGAGGAGGGCCCGGGTCATGGCTCAAGGGTCATCCCGGTGGGGATCCCGGGCCGGTGGCGTTCGAGGAGGATGCCCCGGCCCGGGGCT
>JAKAMQ010000222.1 GCA_021812805.1 Acidobacteriota bacterium | reverse complement strand
GGGCTTCGTGCGCCAGGGCGTGATGCTCTACTTCACCGAGTATCTGAAAGCCCTTTACCGTCTGCCGACCAGCAACCCCATCTACTGGTGGACCGGTGTGGCCTTCATGGGGGGCGGCATCTTCGGCGGCCTGCTCTGCGGCTGGATGAGCGACAAGCTCTTCCAGTCCCGGCGCCCGCCCGTGGCGTTCATCTTCTACCTGGTCCAGGTGGTCATGCTCGCCCTGCTCGGCGCCTCCCTGGGCCGCGACACCCACGCCGGCCAGATCTGGGCCGTGGTGCTGCTGGGCCTCACGGCCATGTTCATCTTCGGGGTGCATGGCATGTTGACCGGCACCGCCTCCATGGACTTCGGCGGACGCAAGGCTGCCGCCACCGTGGCCGGTGCCCTGGACGGCATCCAGTACATCGGCTCAGGCCTCACGGGCATCGGGCTGGGGCTCATCCTCAAGGACCACGGCTGGGATGGCATCGCGAGCGCGGGCCACACCCCCACCAGCGCCTGGGTGTGGGTCGGCTGCATCATCCCGTTCAGCCTCATCGGGGCCTTCATCATGACCCGCCTGTGGAACGCCAAGGCGGGCCATACCCTCAAGGCCCATTAACGGAGGCCAGGCCGACCACCTCGCCCGCACTGATCCGCTGGATGCCGCTCGCGGTGGCGACCTTCAGCCGGCCATCCGGCTCCCAGCCCAGGCAGGTGCCCTGGCCCGCTTCCCAACGGATGGGCGCCCCGGCCTCAGGCCAGAGGAAAGCCGGTTGAGGATAGCTATCCAAATCCAAGAAAGATCGAGCGATGCGCGCGGCCAATTCCGGTCCGCAAGGAACATCCAGACCCAGATCCTTCAGGGAGGCAGCCGGAATGGCACGGTTGGGCAGATCGGGGGCTTCCTTCACATTCACACCCAGCCCCAGGATGAGGCGACCTCCCGTCTGTTCCCCCAGGATGCCCCCCACCTTGTGCAGCCGAGCGTCCTTCCAGGCCACGAGATCGTTGGGCCATTTGAGCCCGAGCACCCGGTGGGACGGGTCCAGCATCTGCGCCGCCGCGCCCATGGCCCGCTGCATCACCAGGCCGGGTGGAAGCTCCGGCGGCGGGAGCGCGACCGAGAGCCAGAGCCCCGCGCCGGCGGCGCTTTCCCAGCGGTGGCCCTGGCGCCCCACCCCGGCCGTCTGGTGGTCGGCCAGAACGGCACAGAAGCCCAGTTCCGGATGGCGTTTCAGGAAGGCCTGGGTGGAATCCACCGTCGCCAGGTGGATCAGGACCGGAGGGGTCATGCGGAGCGGCGGCCGCCCTGGTTCCTCAGCCACAGGATGCGCAGGCCATCCAGGGTGAGATCGGGGGCCAGATGCTGGATGCGCGGGATGTGGGGCGCCATCACGCGCCCGAGGCCCCCGGTAGCCACCACGGTGGCGGCAGGGCATTCTGCCAGCAGGCGTTGGAGGATGCCATCCACCAGACCGATGTAGCCGTAGAAGATGCCGGACTGCATGGCCTGCACCGTGTTGCGCCCGACCAGATGTTCCGGTTCGGCCACCTCCACGCGCGGCAGGCGGCTGGCCCGCTGGAACAGGGCTTCTGCGCTGATCTTGACGCCCGGCGTGATGAGGCCGCCGAGGTATTCCTTCTTCACGTTCACCACATCGAAGGTGGTGGCGGTGCCGAAATCCACCACGATGAGGGGCGCGCCGTACTTCTCGATGCCCGCCACGGCGTTGACGAGGCGATCAGCCCCCAGTTCGTTGGGGTTGTCGAGCAGCACCTTCACGCCGGTCTTGATGCCCGGCTCCACATAGAGCGCATCCACCCCGAAGTACACCTTGGCGAGGGCCATCAGGATGGGGTGCAGCGGCGGCACCACGCAGGAGATGCACACGTGCTTGATCTGGTGAGCCTCGATGCCCCGGTGCCGGAGAAGCGCCAGGGCCGACAGGCCGTACTCATCCACGGTTCGTTCACGGCTGGTGGCCAGCCGCCAGGAGCACAGCAGGGGGGCGTCCGGCCCCTGTGCGAGGTCGAAGATCCCAAGCACCACGTTGGTGTTTCCGACATCCACGGCCAGCAGCAGACTCATGGGCACTCCACACCTTCCAGGATGGCCGAGGGGCGCATCAGCCGCCAGTCCCCCGATGTGACGCCCGTTCGGGCAGCCTTGGCTACCCTGGAGCATCCGCAGGAGCCGCCATGCCCCGCACCATCATCGAGCCCTTCCGCATCAAGTCCGTGGAGCCCATCCGCATGACCACGCCCGGGGAACGGGCCGTGCTGCTGGAAGAGGCGAAGCTCAACGTCTTCAAACTGAAAGCCGACGATGTCCTCCTGGATTTCCTCACGGACAGCGGCACTGGCGCCATGTCCGCCCGGCAGTGGGGCGCCATCATGGAAGGAGATGAGAGCTACGCCGGCGCCAACTCCTTCTTCCGCCTGGAAGCCGTCCTCAAGGATCTGACGGGCTACAAGCACATCATTCCCACCCACCAGGGCCGGGCGGCAGAACGGATCCTCTTCTCCGTGGCCACGAAGAAGGGCGACCTCGTCCCCAACAACACCCACTTCGACACCACCCGCGCGAACCTGGAATATGCCGGCGGAGAGGGCGTGGACCTGGTCATCCCCGAGGGCCTGCAGCCGAAGACCCGCCACCCCTTCAAGGGCAACATGGACCTGGGCAAGCTCGAGGATCTCCTCAAGCGCGAAGGGCACCGCATCCCCTTCGGCATGATGACCCTCACCAACAACAGCGGTGGGGGCCAGCCCGTGAGCCTGGCCAACCTCCGGGCCACCAGCGCGCTGCTCAAGAAGTACGGCAAGCCCCTCATCCTCGATGTCTGCCGTTTCGCCGAGAACGCCATGTTCATCAAGATGCGCGAGGAGGGGCAGCAGCACCGCAGTGTGAAGGAGATCGCCCAGGAGATCTTCCGGCTGGCGGACGGCTGCACCATGAGCGCCAAGAAGGATGGCCTGGTGAACATCGGCGGCTTCCTGGCGCTGAACGATGAAACCTGGGTGGAGGCCGCCAAGAACATGCTGATCCTCACGGAGGGCTTCCCCACCTATGGCGGCCTGGCCGGACGCGATCTGAATGCCCTGGCGGTGGGCCTGGAGGAAGGCCTGCAGGAGGACTACCTGCGCTACCGGCTGCGCACGGCCGAGTACATGGGCGAGAAGCTCCTGGCCGGCGGCGTCTCCATCGTGGAGCCCACGGGGGGCCATGCCGTCTACATGGACGCCAAGGACTTCCTGCCCCACCTGAAGCCCGAGGACTATCCGGCCTGGAGCCTCTGCAATGCCCTGTACCTCGAGGCGGGCATCCGGGGCGTGGAGATCGGCAGTGTGATGTTCGGCCGCCACCTCGAGGACGGCACCGAGACCTACCACCCCATGGAACTCGTCCGCCTGGCCTTCCCGCGCCGGATGTACACCCAGAGCCACTTCGACTATGCCGCCGAAGCCATCTGCGAACTGAAAGCCAAGGCATCCAGCATCCGCGGCGTCCGCATCGTGAAGCAGAGCAGGTATCTCAGGCACTTCAGCGCCGAGATGCGCTGGGCCTGAGGCCCGGCAGCATCAGGCCTGGGCGGCCTCCAGGGCGCCCTGGGCGGCCTCCCAGTCGGACATGGCGTA
>JAKAMQ010000052.1 GCA_021812805.1 Acidobacteriota bacterium | reverse complement strand
CTGCTGGCCGGGGTTGCAGGTGAGGATCTTCACCGTGCAGGGCGTGTTCAGCACGAACTGGTCGAAGGAGCCCCAGGGCTTGTCTACGTGGAGGGTATCAGGTCGTTGCATGGGCCTCACTCGCTGGAAGGATTCATTTCTCATTCCGCTCAGCTTCGCTTCGCGGGGGGCTCCGTGACTACCCCCGGATCGCACGCCACGCCTGTGGCCTGCTCCCGCTCACCCTCCAGGTTCGCGGACGGGGCCCCGTCCACCAGGGCTTGTCGACGTGGAGGGTATCAGGCGCGGTGTCCCGGCTTGGCCGGGACACCACGCGGGGGTGCACGAGGGGGGACATCGCGAGCCGAAGGCGAGCAGGCGGTCCCCCCTCGTTGATGTCAGGTCGTTGCATGGGGTCCTCGGGCATCGGTGTTCAGAGAAGATCCTCGCGGCCTTCGGCCTTGAGGCGCTCGACGATCTGCTTGACGGACTGGGCGCGGTCACGGTGGCAGAGGAGGAGGGCATCGGGCTCGTCCACGACGATGAGATCCTCCACGCCGCTCGCGGCGATGAGGCGGCGGCCGCCGAAGAACGCGCTGTTCCGGGTATTGAGCAGGATCGTCTCGCCCTGGGAGACATTGCCTTCGGCATCGGGATTCTGGAAGGCGATGGCGGCGGGCCAGGAACCCACATCGGACCAGCGGAAGCGGGCGGGCACCACGGCCACCCGCTCGGCCTTCTCCATGAGCGCCACGTCTATGGCCACCTGGGGCAGCTGGCCATAGGCCGCGGCCAGGCGCTCCGGATCGGCGCCCGCCGCCGCCCAGGCATCCAGGGGCGCGAGCACTTCGGGGGCATGCCGCAGCAAACCGGCGCGGAGATCCGCCAGCGTCCAGACGAACATGCCCGCGTTCCAGTAGTGGCGACCCGATTCGAGGTACTGGACCGCCACATCCACCGGCGGTTTCTCGCGGAAGGCGCGCACCTGGAGCACCGGCCCCTCGCCCTGGGATTCGATGTAGCCATAGCCGGTTTCGGGGTAGGCGGGCCGGATGCCGAAGGTGACCAGCTCCCGGGCGCGGGTGGCATGGGCCACGGCGGTGTCGAGATCCTCCAGGAACAGCTCCCGATCCCCGATCCAGTGGTCGGCGGAGAGCACGGCCATCACGCCCTCCGGGAACCGGCGCTCGATCTGGACCAGGGCCAGGGCGAGGCAGGGCGCGGTGTTGCGGCCCTCGGGCTCCACGAGCACGTTGTCCGGCGGCAGCTGCGGGAGCATCCGGCGCGTCTCCTCCGCCAGATCCTCCGTGGTGACGATGAAGGTCCGCTCCGGCGTGACATGGCCCTCCAGCCGATGAACCGTCTGGTGGAGCAGGGTCTCGGTTCCCACGATGGCCAGGAACTGCTTGGGACGGGCGTTCCGGCTGCGGGGCCAGAACCGGGTGCCCCGCCCGCCGGCCATCACGACCGCGACCACGGACTGCTGCGCGCTTGCGGGCATCACGGTCTCCTGGGAGTGCCCGCGCCGCGGGCGCCTTCCAGCCTACCGCCTTGGGCGGGAGCTTGTCCCGGCCTCAGCGGGCCAGCACGGACACGAGGGCGCCCAGATCCCTGGCCGGCACGGGGTGGGGATCCAGGACGCGGGAGATCGGCTGGGCCGCGATGGCCCCGGCGACCTCCCCGAGGTAGAAGTCCCGCTCGCCCCGGGCCAGGCGCAGCACCGCCTCGGAGCCCCAGCGGCTGCCCCAGATCCGGTCCAGGGCCGAGGGACTGCCACCGCGCTGGATATGGCCCAGCACCACCACCCGCAGATCCAATCCGTAGTCGCCTTCCAGGCGCGCGCCCACGGACATGGCACTGCCCACCCCGTCGCCCTCGGCCACCACGACGATGGAGCTGCGCTTGCCGCGGATCCAGTTGCCGTGGAGCTGGGAGACCAGGGCCTCGTAGGTATCGTCGGGCGATTCGGGGTAGAGCACCGCCTCAGCCCCACAGGCGATGGCGGTGTGGACCGCCAGGATGCCCGAACTGCGGCCCATGACTTCCACCAGGAACAGCCTGCCGTGGCTGGAGGCCGTATCGCGGATGCGGTCAATGGCTTCCACGGCGGTGTTCAGCGCCGTATCGAACCCCAGGGTCCGGTCCGTGCCCGGCAGGTCGTTGTCAATGGTGCCGGGGATGCCCGCACAGGCAATGCCATGCTCGCGGGAGAGAGCCTCGGCCCCCCGGAAACTGCCATCGCCGCCGATGATGACCAGGGCTTCGATGCCCACCGCCTTCAACCGCCCGGCGGCGTCGGCTCGGGACTCCGGCGTGTGGAACTCCGGACACCGCGCCGTGCGCAGGATGGTGCCGCCCCGCTGGAGGATGTTGGCGCAGGAACGGGTGGCGAGGAGCGCCATGTCCCCGTCCAGGAGCCCCTGGTAACCCCGGTAGATGCCGTACACTTCGTGCCCGAGGGCATCCGCCTGGCGTACCACGGCGCGGATGGCGGCATTCATGCCTGGCGCATCGCCACCCGACGTGAGAACGCCCAGTTTCATCGTCTGCCCTTGCCGCGCGGGGCCTTCCGGGTGATCCGCTTCCGCACCTTGTGCACGGGATGCCGCTTCTTCCGGAAGCGGGAGCGGCCATGGCGCCTGCGTCCCGCGGGGGTGTCCTTCACGTGGGTCTCAGGCGGTGGCAGGGGCGGCGGCTCGGTGATGCCCTTCGGCAGCGGGGGCAGATCTCCGTCCGGCACACCCAGGGCCGCGGCCCGCTGGGCGCGCGCCTTCATGACCGGATCCTCCCGGCCACGGACGGTGCCCACCAGCCCGAGGGCGAGGGCGCTGACAATAATGGCTCGGCGCGGCATGGTCCCCTCCCGAGGCGATTATCCCGCATCCCCCGGTTTGGGCGAACGATCCTTCAGGGCCTTGGCCATGAACTCCGCGACGATGCGATCCGCATCCTCCTTGGTGACATCGGCCATCTGCGGCTCCCGCTGGAGGATATCCCGGCCCGAGGGGGCCATCTTGGGCAGATGGTCTTCGGCGGGCTGGAGCCGTCCGAGCACGTACTGGGCCACTTCGATCAGGCTGCGGCCGACCCGCTCCAGTTTCTGGCGGACCACATCCTGGTACTGGTAGAGATCGAAGGCGCCCTGGATGTTGTAGGCCCCGTTGTCTGCGTGGAAGCCGATCTGTTCCAGGCGGTCCGTGAGCTTGTCCAGGTCGGGAGAGGGCGGCACCAGGTTGCGGAGGATCTCCTGGCATTCCCGGGCCAGGCTCTGGATCTCTTCAAAGCTGTGCTGAACCACCTCGATCTGGTCAAGCACGCGCTCGGCACCGCCCTCCTGCTCCCGTGCGATCTGCATGAGCTGGTCAGGAATGGCCTGGTTTTCCTGGGGCTTATCCGGCATGGGCGGCTCCGTGTCCTGTTTATCGGCCATGCCTCGGGAAACTTTGAATCCGAGACGTTCCCGCCGCACGCTAGACTGTCCCATTCGGGCGTGCCCGAAGTCAGCCAAGCGCACCGAAGTCCGGAGTTTCCATGAACATGCAGACCAACTCCACTCCCGCTCCTATGGAAGGGACGGCCCTGGAGGCCTGTCTGAAGCCCTTCCCGGCCAGCGACAAGATCTTCGTGGCGGGTACCCAGGCGGGGGTGCGAGTGCCCTTCCGGCGCGTCCGACTCCAGCCCACCCGGGATGTCGATGGCCAACGGGTTCCCAACGAGCCCGTGGTGCTCTATGACACCTCCGGCCCCTATACCGATCCGGCCGCGCACATTGATGTCGCCAAAGGCCTTCCCGCCCTCCGCCAGGACTGGATCCAGGGCCGGGGCGATGTGGAGGCGCTGCCCGGCGCCACCAGCCTCTACCGGAAGCTCCGCGAGCGGGACCAGGAACTGGACGCCATCCGCTTCCACGCGGACCGCAAGCCGCTGCGGGCCAAGGCCGGCCGGAACGTCAGCCAGATGCACTACGCGAAGCAGGGCCTCGTCACCCCCGAGATGGAGTTCATCGCCATCCGCGAGAACCTGGGCCGGGAGGCCGCCGGCCTCCAGAGCCGCATCACGCCCGAGTTCGTGCGGGACGAGGTGGCCCGGGGCCGCGCCATCATTCCCGCCAACATCAACCACCCGGAGACCGAGCCGATGATCATCGGCCGGAACTTCCTGGTGAAGATCAATGCCAACATCGGCAACTCGGCCGTGGCCTCCAGCATCGAGGAGGAGGTCGAGAAGATGGCCTGGTCCATCCGCTGGGGCGCCGACACGGTCATGGACCTCAGCACCGGGAAGAACATCCACGAGACCCGGGAGTGGATCCTGCGCAACAGCCCCGTGCCCATCGGCACCGTGCCCATCTACCAGGCCCTGGAGAAGGTGGATGGCAAGGCCGAGGATCTCACCTGGGAGATCTTCCGCGACACCCTCATCGAGCAGGCCGAGCAGGGCGTGGACTACTTCACCATCCACGCCGGCGTGCGGCTGCGCTATGTGCCCCTCACCGCCAAGCGCGTCACGGGCATCGTCTCCCGCGGCGGCAGCATCATGGCCAAGTGGTGCCTCGCCCACCATAAGGAGAACTTCCTCTACACGCACTTCGAAGACATCTGCGAGATCATGAAGGCCTACGACGTGGCCTTCTCGCTGGGCGATGGCCTGCGTCCCGGCAGCACCGCCGACGCCAACGACGAGGCCCAGTTCGGCGAACTGGAGACCCTGGGCGAGCTGACCAAGATCGCCTGGAAGCACGATGTGCAGGTGATGATCGAGGGCCCCGGCCACGTGCCCATGCACCTCATCCAGGAGAACATGACCAAGCAGCTCCAGGTCTGCGACGAGGCGCCCTTCTACACGCTCGGCCCGCTGACGACCGACATCGCGCCGGGCTACGACCACATCACCTCGGCCATCGGCGCCGCCATGATCGGCTGGTTCGGCTGCGCCATGCTCTGCTACGTGACGCCCAAGGAGCACCTGGGCCTGCCCAACAAGAAGGATGTGAAGGACGGCGTCATCGCCTACAAGATCGCCGCGCACGCGGCCGACCTCGCCAAGGGGCATCCCGGGGCGCGGATCTGGGATGACGCCATGAGCAAGGCCCGCTTCGAGTTCCGCTGGGAGGACCAGTTCAACCTGGCCCTGGATCCCGATACGGCCCGGGAATTCCACGACGAGACCCTGCCCGCCGAGGGGGCCAAGGCCGCCCACTTCTGCTCCATGTGCGGGCCGCACTTCTGCTCCATGAAGATCTCGGAGGATGTCCGGCAGTACGCCGAGAGCCACGGCTACAACGAGCAGGAGGCCCTCGAGAAGGGCCTGGCAGAGATGGCCGAGACCTTCGTCCAGAAGGGCGCGGAAGTTTACCAGACGCGGTGATCTGGCACCTGACCTAATCAAGGCTGCGCTCACGCCGGCCGGGTCCATTTCTCATCCTGGTTCCAGGCGCTCCGATACGACCTGCGGGGCCGGGTTTGTGCCGGCTTCACTCCGCGCCAGCTCCGATCAGGATCCCGCCATGGATAGCACCCGCATATTGGTTGTCGAAGACGAGCCCGTGAGCCTGGATCTGCTCACCGAGAACCTCACCTTCGAGGGCTATGAAACGACGGGTGTGGCCACCGGTTCGGAGGCCTGGAACCTCCTGGCGAAGGATCCGGACGCCTACGATGTGATCCTCCTCGACCGGATGATGCCGGACATGGATGGCATCGAGATCCTCCGCCGTCTCAAGGACCAGCCGGTGCCGATCCGGGCCTCGGTCATCATGCAGACCGCCCTCGCCAGCGATGTGGACATCGTGGAAGGCCTGAAGGCCGGGGCCTACTACTACCTGACCAAGCCCTTCACCTCCCAGGCCCTCCTGGCCATCGTGGGCGCCGCCGCCCGGGACCGCCAGGGCTACCGCCAGCTCCAGCGGGATGCCCAGCAGGCCACCCGGGGCCTCTGCTGCCTTGTCACGGGCCAATTCGCCTTCCAGACCCCCGACCAGGCCTGGGATCTGGCAGCGCTCCTCGCCAAGACCACGCCCCATCCCGAGCGCGCGGCCGGTGGCCTGGCGGAACTGATGCTCAACGCCATCGAGCACGGCAACCTCGAAATCGGCTACGACGAGAAATCCCGGCTGCTGGAGACCGGAACCTGGCGGGAGGAGATCGCCCGCCGGCTGAGACTGCCCGAGCATGCCGGCAAGCAGGCCCGGGTGAGCTTCGATCGGCAGGAGCGGGAGATCCTCTTCCGCATCCAGGACCAGGGCTCCGGCTTCGACTGGCAGCGCTACATGGAGCTCAGCCCCGACCGCGCCTTCCATCTGCATGGCCGAGGGATCGCCATGTCCCGGCAGCTCTGGTTCGATCGCCTGGACTACCTCGGGGACGGCCACGAGGTGCTGGCGGCCATTCGCATCTGAGGATTGGCCCGGCCTCAGCCCAGGTGGGCCCGGATGGCCCCACAGGCGCGGCTGTTCTCCTGGTCAAACCGCATCAGGATGGCCTCCAGGGGGGCCCCGGTGGCCCCTTCGCGCAGGGCGGCTTCCAGTTCCGCAGCCACCGCCTGAATCTGGACCAGCCCCAGGAACCCGGCGGCGCCCTTCACGGCGTGCGCCAGATTTTGGGCCTCTCCAGGCCGCCCCGCGGAGATATCGGAGGTGAGCTTCTGGCCGTCCTCGGCGTGGAGTTCCTCGTACCGGCGCACCAGCCGGATGAGGCTTTCCTCGCGCCCCCCGACGGTCTGAAGCCCCACCTCCAGCGCCAGGCCCGGGATCCGGGCCAGGGCCGTCTGCCGCTCTTCCGCCGTCGGATCCGTCATCCCCGCCCCCTGGCCCAAACCCGGTCAGGATAGCCGGTTCCAGGCCTGTCCCAAGGGGACCGGCCCCCTCCTGTGTCAATAAACGAGTTACGAGTTTTCTATGGCCAGCGGGCGCAACCCACGCCAGGAAGCCCGGGGACATGGACCGCGAGGCGGGATACCCTGGTTCACGCGGGGGACAATCCTTGTTGGCCGTCCCCCGCGGCGTTGGATAAACTCTGACGCAACCACCTGCAGGCCAAAGCATGAACGCGCGGTCTGCAATCTGCACCCGGTTTCCGCCTGTCCATCTCTCTGGACCGGTCTTGGAAGCAATGAAGGGCGCATCGCTTCAATACTGCATTCACTGCATCCCCAAGCCATCACCACAAAGGAAGCTCCATGAGCGAACTGACCCGGAAGGAAGTGGTCTTCATTCTCAGGTCGGGGAAGAACTTCCAGCGCCACGACCTGAGCGGGCTTGACCTGCGGGGCTTCGATTTCTCGGACGCCAACCTTGCCGAAGCGAATCTTGCGGGCGCCATCCTCGACCAGACCTCCCTGCGTGGCGCGATCCTGACCGGCGCCGACCTGCGCCTGGCCAACCTCAACGAGGCCGATCTGGAAGGGGCCAACCTCTCCCGCGCCCGGCTGGCCGGGGCTGATCTCTCGGGTGCCAATCTCACCCGGGCGGATCTCACGTTCTTCGACATCCAGCAGTACGAACCGGCCACCATTCCCCATTTCGTCGGCACCACCCTGGCCGGCGCCAACCTGGCGGGCGTCACCCTCACCGGCGTGGACCTGAGCGGCAAGGATCTCCGCGGCGCGAATCTCAGCGATGCGGATCTCCGGCAGACCGTGCTCGAGGGCGCCAACCTGGAAGGCGCCAACCTGAGCGGCGCCAACCTGGTGGGAGCCAATCTGGCCAAGGCCAACCTCTCGGGCGCCCGGCTCCACGGCAGTTCCCTGGGCGGCGCGAACCTGAACCTGGCCAACCTCGCCGGCGCGGACTTTTCGGGTGCCGATCTGCACTGGGCCAGCCTCACCGAAGCCGACCTCCAGGGTGCGAACCTCAGCCAGAGCAACCTCAAGGGCACGAACCTCTCCGGGGCCGATCTGACCGGCGCCGATCTGCGCCACCTGGACATCCTGCAGTACGACCGCAACGATGTGCCGAAGCTCAAGGGGGCCAACCTCTCTGGCGCCAATCTCGCCGGCACCAAGCTCCGGGGCATTGACCTGGGCCGCACCAATCTGAGCCGGGCCGATCTCCAGGATGCAGTGCTCCACCAGGCCAATCTGGAAGGCGCGGACCTCCGGGAAGCCAACCTGAAGGGCGCGGATCTCCGGGAGTGCAGCCTCAGCGGCTCCGTGCTCGCCGGCGCGAACCTGGGCGCCGCCCGCCTGGGCGGGGCGCTGCTGGGCCACACGGACCTGCGCGGCGCCGACCTCACGGGCGCGGACCTCCGGGAGATCAACCTCAGCGGCGCGAACCTCAGCGACGCCAACCTCAGCGGCGCCACCCTCACCGGTGCCCAGCTGACCGATGCGGTCCTGGCCGGCACCCTCCTGGTGGGGGCCAACCTCAGCAGCGTGGATCTTTCCCGCAAGAACCTCAAGGGGGCCAACCTCTCCAAGGCGGACCTCACCCAGACCAACCTGGATGGCGCCAACCTGGCCGGAGCCATCTTCAGCGGCGCGCGGTTCACCGAGACCCATCTCGGCGGCGCCAATCTGCGGGGCGCCCAGCTGAGCGGCAACGATCTGCGAACCGCCAATATCTGCGGCGCCGATCTCAGCAGCGCCGACCTGGCGGGCGCCGACTTGAGGGATAGCGTCCTCAGCGCGAACTTCCACGGGGCGAACCTCTGTGCGGCGACCCTCCAGGGCGCCACCCTGGATCGGGCGGTCTTCACCGCGGCCAACCTCTCGGATGTGGATCTGCGGGGCTTCATCCTCGAAGGCATGGACCTGAACCATGCCGTGCTCGACGGCGCCAACCTCTCCGGCAGCGTGCTGCGGGGGGCCATTCTGCGGTCCGCCCGGGGCCTGGGCGCGGACTTCAGCGGCTGCGACATGGTGCGCGCCGATCTGCGGGCCTCCGACTTCAGCGGGGCGAACTTCGGCGGCTGCAACCTCGAGGGGGCGGATCTGCGGGAGGCCAATCTGGCCTCCCTGCCCACCGAATCCCGTGGCGAATACCGCACCAACCTGACCGGCGCCAACCTCACCCGCGCCAATCTCGGCGGTGCCAGCCTCTACCAGGCCAACCTGAACGAGGCCCAGCTCGTGAACGCGGATCTCAGCAGCGCCAGCCTCGTGTGGGCCGATCTGCGCGGTGTGGACCTCCGCCAGACCATCTTCAAGGACACGGATCTGCGCCAGGCCAACCTTGATGGCGCCAACCTCTGCGGCGCCGACCTCCGTGAAACCCTGCTCGAGGACGCCTTCCTGGATGCCGCCAACCTCTCCGGCGCCAACCTCTCCGGCGTCAAGCTCGCGGGCGCCGACCTGCGCCACACCAACCTCATTGATGCCAGCCTGGACGGCGCGGATCTGAGTGGCGCCAACCTGGTGAGCGCGAACCTGGTGTGGACCAACCTGAGCGGCGCCAACCTCAGTGGCGCCAACCTCAGCCATGCGAAGCTCAGTGGCGCCAACCTGGGCGGTGCGGACATGCGCGAGGCCGACCTCACCGGAACCCACCTCGACAACGCCAGCCTCCAGGGCACCAAGCGCTGACACAAGGGAGGGGGATCGCCGCTTCTCCGGATCCCCCCCATCAGATCGGAACGGTCCGCGGTTTCAGAACCGGGGTTTGTCCGGCATTTTCGCCGGCAGGAGGGGTTCAGGCTGCGCCGGGAGCCCCGTGGAGGACCGCTCCGGGAACCGTTCATCCCGGCGCGGGTGCAGCGCCTCCGGTTCCCGGTGTTCGGGAACCGCAGGGTGGGGCATACAGGTGCCCTGGAGCATCCCGCCTTCATCCACCACCAGGGAGCCCATTTCCACCTCGCCTTCCAGCCAGCCGGTACGCTGGATCGCCAGGCAGTCCGCCACCCGGACCACCCCCTCCACGCGCCCGCCCACCGTCAGGCTCCGCACCTCGACGGTGCCTTTCAGGAATCCGCCGGGAGCCACCAGCACATCCCCCTCGCTGAGGAGGGTGCCCTCCACGGTGCCCTCGATCCGGAGCCCCTCCGTGCCCACATGAAGGTCGCCCTGCCAGCGGGTTCCTTCCCCCAGCACCGTGTGGATCTCCTGGAATCCGCGGGCGCGGGTGTCTGCCTGGGTCTGGCTCGGGTTGAAAAACATGGAACTCCAGGGGCTGAGGGTCGAAGCCTACTGTAGATCCCGCCGCGGCCCTCGACAGGATCTTATCGGTCCAGCGGCGGGAAAGTCTTGAGCCGGTGCAATACTCGAATCACCGCCGATTCCCCTCTGGACCTGCCACGCCCATGCGATTCCTGCACACTTCCGACTGGCATCTGGGCAAGACCCTCTGCCACGCCGACCTCCTGGATGACCAGGCCCATGCCCTGGAGCAGATGGCGAGCATGCTCCAGGACACCCGCGCCGAGGCCCTGGTGATCGCCGGGGATGTGTACGACCGGGCCGTCCCCCCCCGCGAGGCCGTGGCGCTGCTGGACCAGTTCCTCCACCGCCTGGCGATGGACCTCCGCGTACCCGTGCTGATGATCGCCGGCAACCACGACAGCCCGGAGCGGCTGGGGTTCGCCTCCCGTTTCCTGGCCTCCCACGGCCTGCACGTGGCTGGTCCCCTGGCCCCGGAACCGGAACCGGTGCTCCTCGGCGGCACCGCCTTCCACCTCCTGCCCTACGCGGATCCCGCCGTGGGACGCCAGGCCCTGGGCGAGCCCTCCCTCCGCAACCATCAGGATCTGCTGGCCACCCAGTTGGCCCGGGCCTGGGCGCGCCATCCCCGGAACTGCCGCTTCGTGGCCGTGGCCCATGCCTTCGTGACGGGAGGGCTGGTGTCCGAATCGGAACTGGGCCTCGGCGTCGGCGGCGCGGGCCAGGTGGATCCGGCCCTCTTCGCCGGCTGCGACTACGTGGCCCTCGGGCACCTGCACCGGCCCCAGGACGCGGGCAGTCCGGCGGTGCGCTACGCGGGCAGCCTCCTGAAATACAGCGCTTCCGAGGCGTCCCACGTCAAGGCCGCCACCCTGGTGGAACTCCCGGAGCAGGGCCCAGTCCGCACCGAACCCCTGCCCTTCACGCCCCGCCGGGATCTCCGCCGCCTGCGGGGGGCCTTCGCGGATCTGATGGCCGGCGTGCCCGGCAATCGCGAGGACTACCTGTTCCTGGAACTGCTGGAGGACGGCCCCGTTCTCGACGCCATGGCCCGTCTGCGCCAGGTCTATCCCAATCTCCTGGGGCTCCAGCCTGCGGCTCCCCTGGGCGCGGAGGCGGGCGAGGCCGTGGAACGGGTGGGCCCCGATCCCCGCGACCTCGATCCCGAGCGCCTTTTCGAGGCCTTCTTCCACCAGAGCACCGGCCGGGTTCTGGCCGAGGAGGAGCGGGCCCTTTTCCGCGAGGCCGCCGCCCGCGCCCACGAGGAAGCCACGGCATGAAGCCCCTGCGCCTGGTCCTCGAGGCCTTCGGCCCCTACGCTGGCCGCCAGGAACTGGATTTCGCCGATCTGGGCGGCCGGGATTTCTTCCTCATCCACGGCCCCACCGGCGCGGGCAAGACCAGCCTCCTGGATGGCATCAGCTACGCCCTCTACGGCGTCACCAGCGGCGGCCTGCGCGAGGCCCGGGATCTCCGCAGCCACTTCGCGCCCCCCGATCTGCGGACCCGCGTGGTCTTCGACTTCGCCCTGGGTGACCGGATCTACCGGGTGGAGCGGTCCCCCGAGCAGCCGGTGCCGAAGGCCCCCGCCCGCGCGGCCAAGCCGGCAGGGCCTGCGGTAGGCGCCCCGGAGTCCTTCCGGCGGCAGGCCCACCTCGCCCACCTCTGGGAGCTGCGGGGGGACGAGGAGATCCCCCTTGCCACCGTCAAACCCTCCGCCGTGGATGCGAAGGTGGTCCAGCTCATGGGCTTCGAAGCCTCCCAATTCCGCCAGGTGGTGCTGCTGCCCCAGGGCCGTTTCCAGGAGTTCATGCTCGCCGGCTCCACCGAGCGGCAGGCCATCCTCCAGACCCTCTTCCAGACGGTGCGCTACGCCCGCATCACCGAAGCCCTGGTCGAGGAGGAGAAGACCCTCCGGGAGGCCGCCCGCGCCACCCAGGCCGAAACCCGGCACCTCCTGGCCCAGGCCAATGCGGACTCCGTCGAGGCGCTGCCAGCGAAGCTCCAGGCCGCCACCCAGCGGGTGGACGCCCTCCGGGCCGATCAACAGGCCGCCCTGGACATCCTCCGGCGCGATGAGGCCGCCCTCCAGGCGGGCCGGCAGGCCGCCGAACGCCTGGCGGAGCGGGACCGCGCCCAGCTGGAGCTGTCGTCCCTCCAGGCCCTCGCCCGCCCCATGGCGGTCAAGCGCACCGAACTGGAGCGGGCCCGCCGCGCCGCCGCCCTGGCGCTGGAAGCGGAGCGCCTGACGGAAGCCCTGCGCCAGGTGGAAACGCTGGTGGAGGGGGAAGCGGAGCTCGTCCGCGCGAACCAGGCCCTGGAGGTGGCCCTGGCCCTGGCGGAACAGGCCCTGGCGGGGGCGGAAGGGCACGAGGTCCGGCGCGACGAACTGCGAGGAGTCATCACCCGCCTCAAGGATCTCCAGCCCCGCCTGGAGCTCCTGGAGACGGCCCGCGCCGAGGCCAAGGCCGCGGCCCTGGCCCGCGGAAGCCTGGAGGACCTGCTGGGCGAGCGCAAGCGTGGACTGGATCGGGCCCTGCGGGAGCTGACCGAGCAGCAGGCGCGCCTGCAGGAACACCGTGCCGAGGCCGCCCAGTCCATGAGCCGGGAGGGCCTGCTCTACCAGGCCAAGAAGGTGAGGGGCCAGCGGCAGGATCTCGATCGGCACGAGGACGAGGCCGATCGCGCCGAGGCCGCGCACGCCGCCGCCCTGGCGGCCCGGGACACCGCCCAGGAGGCGGCTTTTCTGTCGAGGGAGCGCCTCCGGGCCCTGATTGACCGGCGCCTGGAGAGCCATGCCACTCGCCTCGCCGCCACCCTCGTGGATGGCCTGCCCTGCCCCGTCTGCGGCAGTCCCGACCACCCCCGTCCGGCCCGGTCCGGCTCCGCCCTGCTGGACGACACCGACCTGAGATCGGCCCAGGCCCAGGAGGACGCCGACGCCACCGCTCTGGCGCGGGCCCAGGAAGCCCTGCAGGCGCGACTGGGCATTCTGGAGGCCGCCCGGGCCCGCCGCCAGGCCCTGCGGGAGGCCCTGGGAGAACAGGCCCACGCCACCCTCGAGGAACTGACCGCGCGCGAGGACCAGCATCGCCGCGACCTGGACCGCAGCCGCTCCGCCGCGTCCCAGTTGGCCGATCTGGAGGCCCGCCAGGCTCGCCTGGAAGCTGCCCAGGCCCAGGCCGCCCTGCGGGTGGACGAGGTGCAGGCGTCCCTCGGCGAGGCCCAGCTCCGGGAAGCTGCCACCAGAACCCGTCTCCAGGTGCTCGAAGAGGGGCTGCTCGCGGAGCTCCGCATTCCGGGGGCCCTATCCACCCGGCTGGAGCAGGCCGAGCGGGAACTGGCGGAATCCGAAACGGCCCTGATCGAGGCACGGGAGGCCCGCGACCGGGCCGCAGCCGCCTCCGGCGAAGCCCGGACCCGACTTCACGCCCACCAGTCGCGGATCGCCGAAAGCCGGACCGCGGCGGAGGACGCCGGGGGCGCCTTCGACGCGGCCCTGGCCCGCACGGGTTTCCACGACCGTCAGGACGTCGAGCGGGCGCAGCGGGATGCAGAGGAAATCGAACGGCTGGCGGCGGCGCTGGATGTCCACGACCGTGCGCTGGCCGTGGCCCTGGACCGGGCGGGCCGCGCCGAAACCCTGGCCGAGGGCCTGGCGTCTCCCGACCTGGCGGCCCTCGAGGCGGCGCACGAAGCGGCGCGCAGGCGCTACGCCACGGCAGGCGAGGCCCTGGGCCAGGCCCAATCCGACCAGGCCTCCCTGGCCCGGCTGGCGGCAGAGCTGACGCGGCTGGTGGAGATCCAGAATGCCCAGGACCGCCGCTACCGCCTGGTGGGCGGCCTGGCGCGGGTGGCCCGGGGGGAGGAGGGCGATCGCATCTCCTTCGAGCGCTACGTCCAGGGCGCCCTCCTCGACGAGGTGCTGGCCTCCGCCTCCGTGCGCCTCCGCCGCATGAGCAAACAGCGCTACGCCCTGCGCCGGGCGCTGGGCAACGGTGATCTCCGCAAGGCGGGCGGGCTCGATCTGGAGATCACGGATACCCATACCGGCCGCGCCCGGCCGGTGAGCACCCTGTCCGGGGGCGAGGGCTTCCAGGCCAGCCTGGCTCTGGCGCTGGGCCTCTCGGACGTGGTGCAGCGCCATGCGGGCGGCATCCGGCTGGATACCGTCTTCATTGACGAGGGCTTCGGCAGCCTCGACTCCGAGGCTCTGGATCTGGCGCTGCGCACCCTGGAGGATCTCCGCCAGGGCGGACGCCTCGTGGGCCTCATCAGCCACCTGGAGGAGATCAAGACCCGCATTCCGGCGCGGCTCGAGGTCACGCCGGGCCCCGGCGGCAGCCACGCGCGGTTCCGGGTGGAGTGATCCTACCCGGGGCTACTTCCCGCCGCTGGTCCCCTGGATGAATCGGGCCACGTTGTCGTGGAGCTGCTTCAGGGCCTCCGGGTGGACGTACACCATGTGGCCAGAGGGGTACCAGGCATAGCTGATGTTCTTCTGCAGATCGGCCGGGATGGGCATGTGGCGCATCTCGTAGAGGGCCGCGAAGTAGGGCGTGGCCAGATCGTAGTAGCCGCCGTTCAGCATCACCTTGAGGTCAGGGTGGGTCTTCATGGCCGTGGCAAGATCCGTCATCACGTTGGGGGTCATCTGCAGGGACCGCCCACCCGGCCCCCGGCGCGCGAAGTCCCACTGGCCGATGTCCGCGAAGGTGCGGTAGGTCCGCCCCTCGCCGAACTTCAGCTGCTTGCGCACGTAGTCGTTGAAGGCGGAGATGTAGGCTGAACTGATGGCGGCGGACTGCGGATCGTACTGCGCATCCTTGCCCATGGGGTCCAGGGAGGGGCCGGAGAAGCGGGTGTCCAGACGGCCCGTGGTGAGATCATCCGCGTCCAGCAGCTCATGCTCGAACATGCGGCCAGAGACCCTGAGATCGGCCTTGACCAGGTAGTCCACCGGCAGGCCGGTGTACTGGTGGAGCTTCTCGGCCACCGCCTGCCGGCGGGCCGGATCGAGGGCGGCTCCGGCGAACAGGGCCTCGGCGTACTCGCCCTGGGCGTACTGCTCCACCTCGCGCAGGAAGGGCGCCAGGGCCGCAGGGGGCTGGGGCAGCTTGTGGTGGTAGAAGGCCGTGGCCGCGAAGGTGGGAAGGGCCAGGACATAGGGCAGGTCCACGCCGGGATTGCGCTGGGCCCCGTCCACGCTCAGGTCGAAATTCAGGATCTGGGACAGCAGGATCACGCCGTTGAAGTCCACGGAATCCTGGTTCTCGAGGATGTTCGCCAGGACCGCGGAACGGGTAGTGCCGTAGCTTTCCCCGAACAGGTATTTGGGCGAGTTCCAGCGGCCGTACGTCGAGAGGTACTGGGTGATGAACTGGGCGAAGGCCTGGGCATCGCCATCCACGCCGTAGATGGCCTTCCGCCGCGCCTTCATCTCCGCCTCCCGCTTGGCCTTGTCCGCGCCCGCCGCCAGCAGGCGGCTGAAGCCCGCGCCCGGGGCATCAATGAACACCACATCGGACACATCCAGCAGGCTGTCGTCGTTGTTGACCACCGCATAGGGCGCGGCGGGCGTGTCGTGGCCATCCCCCGTGATCACGCGCCGGGGGCCGAAGGCGCCCATGTGCAGCCACACCGTGGCCGAGCCCGGGCCGCCGTTGTAGAGGAAGGTGATGGGTCGCTTCGCGGGGTCCGCGCCCTTCTTGGCGTACGCGACGTAGAACATGCTCACGGTCGGATCAGCCTCGTGGTCGCCGGTGCCGTGGAGCACCAGGGTGCCCGCCACCGCCTGGTAGTCCACCCGCTGGCCCTCGACCGTGACGGTGCCCTCGCTGACCGAGGACTGGGGCTGGAACAGGGCCGCGGTCTTCCCGTCCACCTTGTCCGGGTTCTCCCGGGATTGGGCGGCTTGGTGGGCCTCCTGGCGGGCGAGGGCCGGCGAGCCGAGCAGGAGAGCGGCCAGGGTGGCGGTGAGCGGAAGGCTGCGCATGGGAAAGCCCCTGTGGGAATGAGTCGTGCGGGTCCGGACCGGGAGGATTTCGAAGTCTAGCCCAATTCGGAAGCGGCATCCCGTTCCGCCTCTGGCATCCTCGTAGCCATGTCCCGGACTGCCGCCCCTGCCCTTCCCGGATCCACCCCCCAGTCCCGCCGCGAGGAGCTGGCCAACAGCCTGACCCATGGCCTGGGCGCGGCCCTGGCGATCGTCGGCCTGGTGATGATGGTCGTGCAAGCGGCCCTGCACGGGACGGCGCGGGATGTGGTGGGTGGCGCGATCTTCGGAACCATGCTCCTCCTGCTCTACCTCATGTCCACCCTGTACCACGCCTTCCGGGGCCCGCGGGTGAAGCTGGTCTTCAAGGTCTTCGACCACTCGGCCATCTTTCTGTTCATCGCAGGGACCTAC
>JAKAMQ010000221.1 GCA_021812805.1 Acidobacteriota bacterium | reverse complement strand
AGGGGCTCCGCATCCAGATCCAGGACAAGGCGAACCAGGCCCTGTTCGATTCGGGCAGCGCCAAGCTGAAGCCCTACACCCTGTCCATCCTCCAGGAGATCGCCCGGGAACTGGGCAAGCTGCCGAACCATGTGGTCATCGGCGGGCACACAGACAGCCAGCAGTACCCCAACAACGCCTACACCAACTGGGAACTCAGCAGCGACCGCGCCAATGCCGCCCGCCGCGTGATGGTGAGCGCGCCCCACGGCCTGCGGCCGGATCAGGTCCGGCGCGTCACCGGCTACGCCGACACCATGCCCGTGGAGGGCCTGGACCCCAAGGATCCCAGGAACCGCCGCATCTCCATCGTGGTGCTCTCCTCGGCCGGAGAAGCCGCCGAGACCCAGCGCCAGAAGGCCCAGCCCTCGGTGCCGGTCAGCCAGATCCCCAAAGGCGCGCCCAGGCCTTGACAGGAACGAGGGGGGACCGCCTGCTCGCCTTCAGCTCGCGATGTCCCCCCTCGTGCACCCCCACGTGGTGTCACGGCCAAGCCGGGCCACCGCGTCTGTCGGGAGGGCTTCAGGCCAGGGGCTCCGGGGCGGGCATCGGCGCGCAGGCGCTGGCCAGCTCCTCCAGGCAGCGGTCCTTCTCGGTCCACAGCGCCTGGACCCAGGCCTGGACGCGGGCGCGGAAGGCGGGATCCCCTTCGTAGTCGCCGCCCAGCAGATCCTTCGGGATCTCCAGTTCCCGTACCCGCACCACCACCTCGCGCAGCTTGCCGGACAGCAGATCCCAGAATGTGGGCACGCCCTGGGGGTAGTGGATGGTGACGTCGAGCATGGCATCGAAGCGCTCGCCCATGGCGCCCAGGGCCGTGGCGAGACCGCCGATCCGGGGTTTTAGGAGGTGGCGGTAGGGCGAGCCCTGGGCCGCATGCTTGGCGGGGCTGAAGCGGGTGCCTTCGAGAAAATTGATGACCGAGGTGGGAATCTGCTTGAAGCGGTCGCAGGCCTTGCGGGTGGTGGCGAGGTCCAGCCCCCGGCCCCGCTTGCCGCCCTTCCGCCGCACGAAAGGGAAATCCAGGGCCCACCAGGCCAGGCCGATGATCGGCACGTAGAACAGCTCGCGCTTGAGGAAGAACTTCAGGAAAGGCACGCGCCGGTTGAACACCTTCTGGAGAACCAGGATATCCACCCAGCTCTGGTGGTTGGCATTCACCAGGTACCAGCCCCGGCGCCGCAGACCTTCCACGCCGCGCACATCCCAGCGGGTGCGCTGCACCAGGGCCATCCACCAGCCATTGATGGCGATCCAGGCCTCGGCCAGGGCGTTGAGAGCGCGGTCGGTCCCACGACGCACGGCGCCCCGGGGGAGTGTGAGCTTGAGGAGGGCGACGGGGATCATCCCCGAGCAGATGGCCAGCACATTGGCCACCAGGACGGATCCGGCCAGGCTGGCCTTCAGGGTGGAGCGGATGGAGGTGAACACGGGCCCTCGCGACTGACCCAGGGTAGCGGAAACGGGAGCGGTCAGGTCAGCATCAGCGTGCCGAAGGGCAGGCCCAGCAGGGGGGCGCTGGCGTGATCCGGGGGCTCATAGACGCCGGCGAGGCCGACATCAGGCCGGCCAGGCGCAGCCGTTTCGCCGGCCGGGCGCAGTTCCCGCGTCAGGTAGGCCTGGGCCGTCAGGTTCGCCGCCAGGAAGGGCTCGTCGTCCACCACGGCCCGCTCGGTGGCGAAGGCCCGAGCCAGATCCTTGTGCTGCTGGAGCCGCCGCCGGATGCGGAAGTAGGTTCCGGCGTACTCCTCCGGGGTCAGCGTGAGACCGGCCCGGGACGCGCGGTCCTGCGCCACCAGGGCGTGGAGCACCACCTGGATGGGGGCCAGGCGTTCCTGCTGGGGCCCGCGGAAGGGCGCTTCGACCTGGAGGTAGGCCTCGGCACTGGCGGGCAGAGCGGTCTGGGTGAACTGGGCGAGGTGGGCCAGGTGGAACCCGAAGAGCAGGCGCGCCCCGGAGCCGCCCAGGTCCGAGGGGGCATGGCGCATGGCCTCGACGGACGTCTCGGCGATCCGCGCCACCATGCGGTCCAAGATCATGGGGTTGGCGATGTTCCGGCGCAGCACCCCATGCAGGATGGCCAGGGCCAGGCGCAGGAACTGGCCGTCGCTGACATCCACGCCTTCGCATTGGCGGGTGAGCCGCTGCTGGATGGCCCCGTAGAGCATCAGGCGCCGCTCGGGCTCTTCGGCGGAGAGGGCATCCCCGGGGCCGGCGATGAGGAGGTCCGTGGCGTAGAGGATGAGCCAGGGACTGGACGCCACCGAGGCCGGAGCCAGCTCCTGCATGCGGCTGATCAGGGTCTGGAGGCGCTCCCGGTTGCACCACAGGAAGGGGGCCTGGGGCTGGCCGGGATGGGCGCGGATCAGGCGCATCAGGAACGCGTTCCGCACCCGGGTGGCGCCGATGTCGTTGTAGATCGCCAACCGTTCGAAGGCATCGGCCAGCACCTCGTAGTCGGCCACCACGCGGGAGGGCAGTCCACCCAGAGCCTGGGCTTCCAGCAGCAGGCCGAGGAGGCTGGCGGGGTCGTCCCGGAACAGGGAATAGTCATCAATCCGGTGGCGCTTGGAGCCCGCCACCGCGTGTACTGCGGCTTCGAGGGCATCCAGCGCCCGGGCCTCGGGCAGGAGGCGTTCCCCGGCGGGCGTGAGGGCGTAGCGACCTTCCTCCTCCACGTGGGCGCCGGGCGGTGTGCGCTTCGCGGATGCGCCCATCTCGCGGTCGAGCAGGGCCATGCGGTCCAGACAGGCCCGGTTGTCCACGAAGATGCGGTCCTGGATGCGCCCCAGGTTGCCCAGGAGGTCCGCCGATGCGGATGACCCCGGCAGGCGGACATCCAGCTCCTGCATCAAGGCCGACAACCGCAGCAGGTCGGGATCGTCGGGCCTCAGGGGCGCGGGCCGGCCGGCGGAGCGCAGGCCGCCCAGGAGGGAGCGGGGGGCCATCCGGACTTCCAGGCGCCGCAGGCAGGCCTTGGCCTCCTGGAAACGCCGATGCATCTCCTGGAGGGCTTCATAGCGGGCTTCCTGGTCCTGCAGGCGGGTGGTGTCCACCTTGTGAGCCAGGCCGGCCTCGACCAGGGCCAGCAGCGCGGCCCGACCCTCCTCGAGCAGGCTGCATCGGCCGCCTGCGGCGAGTTGGAGGAGCAGGGCGCGTTGGGTTGGGTGCATGGATGGAAGGAGTCCCCCTCGGGCGAAACCAGTCGCGACAGGGGCTCATCGGCCAGGAGCGTCCTGGACCCAAGAATGGTGCAGGGTATCAGACACGGTGCGGGGGGGCCTCGCGAACCGAGGGCGCGCGGGCGCCTCCCCGTCGTTCCTGTCAGCCGTTGTTCCGGACGAATTCCTCCATGAAGGCCACCAGGGTCTCCACGTCCTTGACGCTCACGGCGTTGTAGGTGCTGACGCGGATGCCGCCCACGTCGCGGTAGCCCTTCAGGCCCACCATGCTGGCGGCCTTGGCCTCCTTCACGAAGCGGTCGTCCAGCTCGGGGCTGGGCAGGAAGAAGTCCACGTTCATGAGGCTGCGGTCGGCCTTCTCGGTGACGAAGCCCCGGTAGAAGCCGGCATGCTTGTCAATGCAGCCGTAAAGCAATT
>JAKAMQ010000220.1 GCA_021812805.1 Acidobacteriota bacterium | reverse complement strand
ATTCGTGAGGTTTGGCAGCATCCATCGCAACACCTATGTGCAGGCTCCGAAAGTGCTCGATGCGACCCTCGCGTTGAAGACCGTGCCGAATCTTTGGATCGCTGGCCAGCTCAGCGGCGTGGAGGGCTATCTGGAATCCGCCGCAGGTGGGCTTGCGGCCGCCTTCTTCATCCAATCCTTTGTGCATGGAAAACCGCCAGCCCCGTTCCCTCGTGAAACCATGCTGGGCGCCTTGCTGCACTACCTGGCACATGCTTCGCTGAAGGATTTCGGCCCCACCAATGCCATGCTGGGGCTCCTGCCAGATCTCCCAGAAGGTCTGCTGGATCATCGCCTCCTGAAACGCACCGGGGGTGCGCGAGGCCTGAAACAAGCCAAGGGTCAAGCCCACCTGGAACGAGCATTGGCGGCCCTGGAAGCCTATCTTTTAGAACATGGAGCCAAGGCATGAGGAAAACACTGCTCATCATAATCATCGCGATGCTGGCCCTGGGCAGTGCTGCCTGGTGGTTGCTGCGAGTCAGATCCGCGCCATTTTCCCTGGATGAATCCTTCAGGAGTTTCTCCGCGGACAATCTGGGCGAGGGACGCCTTTTCCGCTACACCGATGGGGGCAGGCCCCTCCGGGCCATTCGCTGGCTGCGTCCCACGGCTGGCGGCGTCGTCGTAGCCCAGGTGCTCACGCAAACCGACCAGCAGCAGATCGGCATTTTCCAGAACGGCCAGCTGACCGCGCAAATGCATGTGCCTCGCCCTGAAGGGGTGGCGGAAGGTTTCTATCGTTTCGCCCAATTGCGCGACGCAGTGGTGGTCCACGCTGATGTGGCCGTGCTGCTCTACCTTGCCCAGGACGCCACATCGGCGGATGTGCCGCTTTTGATTGCCATGGATCTTACGACACAATCCGTGCGCTGGAGCCATCGTGCGGCGGTGGAGCGGCTCGCGCTCGCTCTGGATGAAAAGCAAGGCAAGGGCGCCAGCTCGGTCCTTGGATATGGCGACAAAGGCGAACTGGTGCGCCTTCCCTTGGCTCTTCAGCCGGGTGAACGGGAAGGCGCCAGGGCACCTCGCGCCGCGGCGCAATCCATCGAGATGCCGCCGGAAATTCAAGGCGTCACGGACCTGGTACCCACTGGATCTGTGGGCTTCCTCATCTCCCATCGCATGGGTCTTTCCGCATACCTGGGGCAGAAGGGCTGGATCCATCTCGCCTTGCCCTCGCCCGGCCCCTTGGGTTTCGTGGAACCCATGGGCAGGCTGGTATCCAGCGGTAAAAAGCTTTGGTGGCAGCCGGAACCGGGCCGTCTCATCGAGGTCACCTCTGAGGGGACGCCTGTGGCCATGTGGGAACCCAAGTCCTTCCCAATTCCAGCACCCCATGAAAAGGATGCGGAACTGCTGCAGTTGCTCGGGGCCGATGCGGAAGGCAAGCTCTGGTTCGGCCTGGCGGTGCCAACGCTGTTGCCACCTTTGCCCAGCCCTATCCCATTGGAAGTTGACGACGCGGCATCTGGCGCGGCCGCGGCATCAGAGCCCGTGCCCCTGCTGCAGCCTCAGGTGGTCGAAGGGGTTGATCGAAGCAGTTGGGAAGCGTATCTGCACCAGGGACTGGATCGCCTCTACTGCTGGGATCCGGAGGACGGCGCCCTCAAGCGCGCCTCGTGGACGACGAGCTGGCGCAGCCTGGGCCCACCTTCTGATTTCAGTATTCCCATGGGTGACGGGGCGCTCCAGCCCGCCGCAGGCGGATTCCTTTTTGGTTCCGGGACCCAAGCCTGGTGGCTGCCCCTGAAAGTGCTGCCCCTGGCCATGGTGGGCCAGAGTGGGGATGCCCTGCCACCACCTGTACTGGGTCCCCTGGTGGTGAAGGCGCCGCCTTCGCCCATGACGGGCCTTTCCGGCCTTCCAGGAACACCCAAGCCGTCAACTAGTCCGTCGCAATGAGAATCCGGTCATGGCCCGCCCAATCCTGGCGGGCCTGGGCCTGCTTCCAGCCGAAGGCTTTTGCTCGCGCAATCAGCTCCACACTCTGGCCCGCCCCGATTTCCAACACCACCGCCCGCGCCTGCCGCGCGGCAGCCTGGCGAAGGATTTGAGTGGAAAGCGCGAGGCCTTGATCCTCGGCGAAAAGAGCTTGCCTGGGTTCAAAGGATAGTTCCCGCTGCAGTGTTGAAGCATCCGCGGGGTCCACGTAAGGCGGATTGGAAACCACCAATTCCACCGGATCCGGAATGGGCGCGAGGAGGTCGCCAAGTGTGAATTGGACGCGCGCTCCGAGCTTTGCCGCATTGCGCCTAGCGACGTCCAGCGCGCCTTCGCTGATATCCGAGGCAGTGACTTCCCAATCCGTTTCCAGCGCCATGCAGATGCCCAAGATGCCGCTGCCCGTGCCGATGTCGCAGGCCTTCCGCAGGCCCATGCGAAGGCCTGCTTCAAGCGCCGCCTCCAAGGCCAACTCGGTTTCCGGCCGAGGAATGAGTGTGTCCCGGTTGACTTCGAAGCGACGCCCGCGGAAGGTCTCGAAGCCGTAGATGTAGGCCCAGGGCTCCCCTTCCCTCCGGCGTCGCAACCATTGGCCCACCTGATGGCGCGCCTCCATCGGCACGGTTTCACCGCCCTTTGACGCAAGCCTTGTGCGGTCCCAACCCAGGCCATCCTCGAACCAGCGCAGGCTTTCCGCAGAGGCCTCCTCCGGTTCGAGAAATTGGGCCAGGGCTGAAGCCAGGTCCAGGCGGAGTTCAGAATAGGTGATGCTCACTTCGCTGTCAGCGCCTTGGCCCGTTCCTGACTCTGCGCCAGCACGATCTCATGCAGGGATGCGCCATGGCTGTCCATGGTGACGACGACGGGGAAGTCCTCGACTTCGACCACCCAGAACGCTTCGGGGCTGCCGAACTCCTCAAGCATGTGGACATCCACCACGCGCCTCACCTGCGCGGCCAGAAGCGAACCCGCGCCGCCGGTGGCATGGAAGTAGACCGCGCCTGTCTTCACGAGGCCATCGCTGGTCTTCTTGCCCATGCCGCCCTTGCCGATGACGCCGCGCACCTGGTAGGTGTCCAGGACGTCGGCTTCGTAGGGTTCTTCGCGGATGCTGGTGGTGGGTCCCGCCGCCACGAAGGACCAGGAGCCATCCTCGTTCTTCTTCACCACGGGCCCGCAGTGGTAGATCACCATGTCCTTGAGGATGGGCTTCAGCCACTCCGGCTTCTGCTCTTTCATATACTTGTGGCCGATGTCGCGGGACAGCACGACCCTGCCGTTCAGCAGGACTTCGTCGCCCACCTTCAAAGCGCGGGCTTGTTCTTCAGAAATGGGCGTCGTGAGATGGATCATGAGTTCACTCCTTGTCGTCGGAAGCTTTAGGTTGCCATTCACGGTAGCCATCGGTGCCCACGGACCAGAGTTTGCCGTGTATATCCCCCTGGTTCAGCGCAACCGCGAGGATCTGCAAAGCCTGGAACACGGCCTCGGTACGTGCATCGTCCGTAACCTTAAGCACCGCGATGCCTGAGTATCGGTCAGGTGGAAAGATGAAAGGATTGGAGAAATCCCGGTCAAGGGTCACAAGACAGCGCTCCTCGGTCCGGCAAATGTCAATTAGCGCCTGATCTTGCGCGCCAGACATTCTCTGTTCGACCACAGTGGCAACGTCAT
>JAKAMQ010000051.1 GCA_021812805.1 Acidobacteriota bacterium | reverse complement strand
CTCCTTCATGTCCGTCACCACCGGGGCCCACAGGTGCGGGATGTCCTCGTAGACGCCCAGCTCCACCATCTTGGGATCCACCAGGATGAGCTTCACCTCGTCGGGCAGGGCGCGCACGAGGATGGAACAGATCATGGCGTTCACGCCCACGCTCTTGCCGCTGCCGGTGCTGCCGCCGATGAGCAGGTGGGGCATCTTGTTCAGGTCGGCCACCACGGGATTCCCGGCGATGTCCTTGCCCAGGGCCAGCTGGAGCAGGCCGCCCGCGCTGCGGAAGGCGGGGCTGTCGATGACCTCGCGGAAGGTGATGATCTCCCGCACGGGGTTGGGCACCTCGATGCCCACGAGGTTCTTGCCGGGGATGCGGTCCATGCGCACCGCCTCGGCCTGGAGCGCCAGGGCCAGATCCTCTTCCATGCCCAGGATGCGCGACAGCGGGATGCCGGCGTCGGGCTGGAATTCGAAAACGGTGACCACCGGTCCCGGCTGCATGCCGGTGACGGCGCCCTTGATCTTGAATTCGGACAGTTTCTGTCCAATATGCTCCTTGATGTCCTCGAGCAGGGCCGGATCCACGCGGGCGTGCTGGCCGGGCGGATCGAACAGGCGGCGCGGCGGCAGGGTCTCCCGTTCCGCCAGGGCGGGCTTGGGCGGCTCGGGCGGAAGCGCGGCGAGGGGCTTCGCGGGGGTGGGTTCCGTCAAGGGCAGTGGCGGCTGCACGATCTCCCGACCGAACCGGTCCCGGGCCACCTGGGCCTGGGCCACGGTGGGTTTCGGCGGGGGCGGCGGAGGCGCCTGGGCGAGCAGGCGGGCCCGGTACGGGCCGTCACCGGGACGCGGAGCGGGCGTGGGGGGCTGGGCCTCGATCACCGGTCCGGTGGCATCCAACCGGAGGGACTGGATGGGGGGCAGGAGATCCTCGGCCCTTAGAAGCGGCTGCTTCTTCCGCAGCTCGGCGGTCTCCAGTTCGGCCCGGAGCAGGGACTCCCGCTGGCTCTCCAGATCCTGCTGGCGCGTCGCCAGAGCCTGGAGATCCCGGGCATCACCGGCATCCAGCTCGGGCTGCTCGCCGCTGCGGTTCCGCAGGAAGGGGCGCTGGACCATGCTCAGGAAGCCGCGGAATCCCTTGCGGGGCATGGGCCGCAGCCAGGGCCAGGCCCGTTCGCCCAGCCAGCGGGCCAGCAGGCGGCCCAGGGCGCGGGTGAGGGAGGGCGCCAGCACCAGGGCGCAGATGAGGAAGTCCAGGGCCACCAGCAGCGGCAGGCCCACGGGGCCGAGGATGCGGCGGTGGGGCGGCCACAGCATGCTGCCCAGCCAGCCGCCCCACCGGAGCTGGAGGTTGCCGCCGGCGGCATCCGGCCAGACCCGCGCGCCCAGGCCGCCCAGGGCCGTCCAGGCGCCCAGGGCGAGGCCCAGCCAGGCCAGACGTCCGGGCCAGCGGGCGCCTTCCCGGGGCCAGGCCTCCCACAGCAGATAGAACGGCACGATCCAGGCCCCCGCCCCGGCGAGGGTCTGCAGGAGCCCGGCCAGCATGGCGCCCAGCGTGCCGCAGAGGTTGTGGACCGGCGCCACCGCAGAGCCCTGGGTGAAGGGATGGGGATCCAGCGGGTAGTAGCTGGCCAGCGAAAGGATGAGCAGCAACGCCAGGAACGCGCCCAGCGCCCGCAGCACCCACCGGCCGACTCCCTGCAACGCGCCTCCGCGATGATCGGCTTTCAGTGTAGCGCAGGTGTTCAGCGCGGACCGGCGACCCGTGCGGGTTTCGCCTGGGTGAGCAGCGCCAGGCGGCGGCGGGGATCCCACACGGGCTTGCCCAGTTCCCGGAAGAAGGTGCCGGCGTTCACGAAGGTCCAGCCCTCGGCCCGGGCCCGGTCCATGAAGGCGCCCAGCTTCTCGGCGGGCCGGTCCGCCGTCGGACGCCCGGAGCCCAGGTGCATGAGCACGATGAGGCCATTGGCGTCATGGTCCAGGCGCCGCTCGAGGCGCGCGATGATGGCGGGGCCGGAGTGGTAGAGCCCCCGGGTGGCGGTGGTGGCCCAATCCAGCGAATCGGCGCCTTCGCTCCAGCCCACGTGGCGGTAGCCGACCTCCTCTGCCCAGCGCCGGATCTCGGGCGTCTCCTCGCCGTAGGGCGCGCGCCAGTAGGGATCCATGGGACGGCCCGTCACCCGCAGCATCTCCGCATCCGCATCCAGCAGTTCTTTCTGGATGCGGGCCTTGGTCCAGGCCGGATCCCGCCGCATGCCCGGCGCGAAGTGCGGATGGTCCATGGTGTGGTTGCCGATCTCGTGGCCCTCGGCCACCATGCGGCGCACCACCTCCGGGTAGCGCCGGATGAACTGCCCGGTGAGGAAGAAGGTGGTGTGGACGCCCCGCGCCTTCAGCGTGTCCAGGATCTCCGTCGCCACCTCATCTCCCGAGCCGCCGTCGAAACTCAGGAGCATCTGCTTGCCTGTCCGGGGGCCGCGGGTGAGGTTGAAGCCCTCGCCCATGCCGGGCCAGGGCCCCGCCGCGCCCAACTGCGGCCGCTCGAGGGCCGGAGCCCGCGGCACGGGAACCTTGGGCGCCGGGGGTTTGGGCGCCGGCACCGGCAGGCGCACGGACCAGGGTTTCCGGGGCGCCGGTGCCGCGGGGACGCGCTGATCCGGGCGCAGCGCGGGCGCGGCTCCGCGGTGCGGCAGCGCCCGCTGCCGGGAAGGCAGGATCCGGGCACGGCTGGTCACGGAGGGCGGGAGCGGCGCGGGGGCCGGGGCCGGAACGGGCGTGGGCTGGGGCACGGGCGCGGGTCTGGGCACGGGCCTGACCGGAGGTGGCGGCGCGGGGGCGGGAACGGGCCGGGGCGCGGGCCTGGGACGCGGGGGCGCGCTGGGGGGCGCCGGGGGCCGGGTGCTGAACACGAAGCGGGCCAGCACCTGGCCCGAGGCCGTGCGCAGCACGGCGGTCTCCCCCTCCGGCGGACGGTAGAACTCCCAGCGCACGGGCCCCGGCTCGGCGAAGCGGGATTCCCGGATGGAGGGGCCTTCGAGCACCAGATCCGTGGGCGCCTTCACCTCGCCCTCGATGACCGCCACGCCCCCGAGCGGATGCCAGGTCCAGGGAAGGGTCTCGGGGGCGGGAGCCGGCGCCGCCTGGGGCGGGGCGGGCGGTGGGGTCGGGTGCCGTCCGCAGCTCCAGGCCAGGGCCAGGGCGGCGAAGGCGGCCGCGCAGGTGGCGCGCCGGAGGCTCATCGCCCGGTTCCAGGGCGGCACAGGGCCCAGTAGTTGGCCTTCTCGCGAACCTTCACGGCCCGGGCGTCCAGCCCCGCGCCAAGCAGATGCTCCAGGACCCGCCAGGCCAGCAGTTCGGCGGTGGGATTGCGCCCGGCACACTCGGGCAGCGCGTTGAGCAGGCGATAGTCCACCCCCGCGATCCAGGCATCCAGGGCCCCGGCGAAGGCCGCTTCCTCGGCGTCCGAGGCCAGCTCCACCGTGGCTTCCAGCTCCCAGTTGTGGCCATGGCGCGCTTCCACGAACCCGGGCAGGTCATGGAAGTGGTCCGCGACGAAGGGCCGATGCAGGGTGAGCCGGAAGGGCATGGGCTGAGTATAGCGGCCGCTCATCGGTCGCCGCCGTCGAGTTCGGCGCGGAGATCCTCCAGGTAGCGCCGGAGGACGGCGTGGCGGGCTCCGGCGAGCCGCCGGCCGGTGGGGGTGCGCATCCCGTCCGCGAGCTTCAGGAGCTTGCGTTCGAAGTGGTCCAGGCTCCAGGCCTTGTCATCCAGGTCGCGCGCCTCGGCCCAGGGATCCTCGGGATGCCAGAGCCCGGCGCCGAAGCTGGCGCCGGTGGCGAAGACCCGGGCGATGCCGATGGCGCCGAGGGCCTCCAGCCGGTCGGCATCCTGGACCACCGCGGCCTCGAGACTGGCGGGGGTGCCGCCGCCACTCCAGCTGTGGCTGGCCACGGCCGCGGCCACGGCCTCCGCATGGGGTTCCAGCCCCGGCGTCTCCCGGCACCACTGCGGCACCAGCTCCGCGGCCAGGCGGGCCGTGAGCGGCGATTCAGGGTGGTTCTTGGGACGGTACACCAGGTCGTGCAACAGGGCCGCGGCGAGGCAGACCTCCGCCTGGGCGCCCTCCTCGGCGGCGATCCGCTCTGCCAGCTTCGCCACACGCAGGATGTGGCCCAGATCGTGGGCGGCATCCCGCACGAAGGGTTCCCCGGCCAGGTGGGCCCGCAGGCGGGCCAGGAGGGGAGGCAGCCAGGGGCGGGCGTCGAGGGTCAGCATCCTTCCAGGCTAGAGGAAAGCGGGGGCTCCCGTCAGGAGTCCCGGGCGATGCCGTATCCTGGTTCTCCCCGGGGGACTCATGCGGATCTGGACCACGTTCCTTCTCAGCCTGGCCCTGGCCACCGGGGCCTGGGCCCAGCGGGCCATCGTGGGCTTCGATCCCGTGAAGGATGTGGGCCTGGCCTTCCAGAAGGGGGCCGTGGTCGTGACGGTGCCCGAGGGCGCCCACCTGAATGTGGCCTTCATGACCGTGGAGAAGCAGGGCGGCCCCGGCACCCTGAAGGCGGGGAAGCTGCCCCCCGGCGACGGCACGGATGATCTGGGCGATCCCATCTGGCACGGATCCGTGCGCATCCCCGTGACCGGCTCCGGCCTCACGGGCACCGTGACCCTGGCCGTGACCTACCAGCCCTGCACCGAGGGCGAGGGCGGCGTGTGCTACCCGCCCACCACCCGGACGATCTCGGTGAAGGCCGCGGACATTCCGGCGGAAAAGGGGGCGGAGCCACCTGCGACAGCTCCGGCAGGGAAACCGAAGGCCGAGGCCAAGGCTCCAGCCCCGGCCACCCCCGCCGCGAAACCAGTGGCGGTGGCGGAGGCCCCCGCCGCGGCTCCCGTGGCGCCTCAGCCGGTCACGTCCGTCCCCGCCCCGGCGCCCACGCCCGGATCCGGCCTGCTCTGGTCCTTCGTGCTCATGTTCCTGGCGGGCCTCGGCGCCTCGCTGACGCCCTGCGTGTACCCGATGATCCCCATCACCATGGCCATCATCGGCGCCAAGGGCGGCGGCCGGGCCAAGGGCTTCGTGCTGTCCCTGGCTCTGGTGCTGGGCATGGCGGTGACCTACACCACCCTGGGCGTGGTGGCCGCGAAGAGCGGCGCCGCCTTCGGGGCCTTCGCGCAGAGGCCCTCGTTCCTCATCCCGGTGTCCCTGCTCTTCGCGGTGTTCTCGCTGTCCCTCTTCGGCGCCTATGAGTTCCGCCTGCCGGCGGGGCTGGCGGCGAAGCTCCAGGGCGACGGCTCCCGCTCGGGCCTGGGCGGGGCCTTCGTCATGGGCCTGGTGCTGGGGCCCCTCTCCGCGCCCTGCGTGGGCCCCATCGTGGGCTCGGTGCTCGTGGGCATCGCCCAGCACGGCCAGGTGTGGCTGGGCGCTTCCCAGCTCTTCGTCTTCTCGCTCGGCATGGGCGTGCTGTTCATGGCCGTGGGCATCTTCAGCGCGGGCCTGCCCCGCAGCGGCGACTGGCTCACCCGTTTCAAGCAGTTCATGGGCCTGGTGGTGCTGGGCTTCGCGGCCTGGAACGTGCGCCTGGTGGTGCCCGAGTGGCTGAATCCGGCGATGTGGGCGGGGGTGCTGCTGGTGGGCGCGGGCGTCCTCGGGGTCTTCGAACCCGCGGCGGGCCTGGTGCCTTCGCTTCGCCGCGCGGCCGGCCTGCTGGCCCTGACCCTGGGCCTGCTGCTGGGCGTGAAGACCGTGGAATCGGGGCTGGGCGTGCATCTGTTGCCCCGGGGGAGCGAAGCTGTCGCCCAGGCCCCGGCCCCCGGCCTCTGGCTGGACAACGACTACGAGGGCGCCCTGGCGAAGGCCAAGGCCGAGCACAAGCTCGTGCTCGTGGACACCTACGCCCAGTGGTGCGCCCAGTGCAAGGAGCTGGACGCAAAGACCTGGCCCGATCCCGCCGTGCAGGCCTGGATCCGCGATCACGCCGTGGCCGTGCGGATAGACACCGACAAGGTGCGCCCCGACCTGGCGACGAAGCTGCACATCCAGAGCTACCCCACGGTGATGCTGCTGGATGCCGACGGCCACGAACTGCGCCGCAGCCTGGGCTTCCAGAAGCCGCCAGCCATGCTGGCCTGGCTGAACGGGAAATAGCGAAGGGGCCCGCGCAGGCGGGCCCCTTCCGAAAGACCGCGGCGCCCTACTTTCCCAGGAATTTCGCCAGGGTCTTCTCCAGGTTCTCGCCGCGGAGCTGGCCGCCGGAGGCGACGATGATGCCCTCGGGCGAGATCAGCAGGGGCTTGGGAATGCCCTGCACGCCGTAGGCCTGGGCCACGGGGGAGGCGAAACCGCCCGCCACGAAGGCGTGGTCCCAGGGCATGGGGGTGGCGGCCTGCTTGCGGAAGGGCGCGATGAATTCGGGCTTGGCATCAAAGGAAAGGGAGAGGATCTGGAAGTTCGGCCCCTTGAAGTGGGCCCAGGCCTTGTGGAGATACGGCATCTCGCCACGGCAGGGCGGGCACCAGGTGGCCCAGAAATCCAGCAACAGGTACTTCCCCTTGAAGGAGGCCAGGGTGTAGGTCGTCCCGGGCTGGTCCAGGGCCGGCAGGCTGAACGCAGGCGCGGGGTGGCCGAGGGCGGTCTTCTGGTCGCTGGCCCGGATGGCCGCCGCCTGCTTGGCCTCACGGCTGTCCGGGAAGTCCTTCTGTAGCGTCTCGTAGGCGGGCTTCCAGGCGGCCTCGTCCTTGGCATCCAGCCGGTCCCAGAAGTAGTCGAAGAGCAGGCCCCGGCGGACGGCGGGATCCGGGTTGTGGTCCCGGGCCTCGGTCACGTAGGGCCCCCAGCCAGGGGCCTTCTCATCCGCGAAAGCCTCGACCAGGCTGGGGTCCAGGCTCCAGGCCGGGGCCGTGGCGGGCACCTCCTTCCGGACCTGGGCGAGGAGGGCGGGCGAGGGATCCACCTTGGCGTACTCCATCAGGAACAGGCGGCTCACCAGCAGCGCCTGGCGCACCTCGGGCCGGGTCTCGGTGTGGAGGCGGGCGTCCAGGTCGGCCAGTTCCTTGGTGCAGTCGCCCTTGAAGTCCTTGCGGTTGCCGCCGGCCTTCATGAACGCGGCCCGGTCGGCCAGAACGGCCTTAGCCTTGGTGCGGGCGGCCGCGAGGATGGCCTGGGCATCGGTGGCGGCGGGCGCGGGCGCCTGGAGGGCCGGAAGGGTGAGAAGAAGAGGCAGCGCGAAGGGCATGGAGGCTCCGGGGGGACTGCCCAGCAGGATACCTCTGCTCACGAGGATTTGCGTAGGCCCTGGAGCAGGTCCAGCCCCTCCTCGGTCCGGCTCAGGTACCAGGTGAGGGCCTGGCCGTCCACGAGGTGGACGGCGGCCTCCGGGAAGCGGCGCTGCAGATCCGCGGCGTGGCGGTGGTTGAAGCGGAAGGGCTCCGTGGGCAGGAGGATGGCCTGGGGCGCCAGCGCCGCGAGGTCCGCATCCTCCAGGGTGGGGTAGCCGTCGGGACCGATGGGGGTGAATCCCGACTGCCGCAGCAGATCGCCCAGGTAGGTGTCCGGCCCCGCGCTCATCCAGGGCGCCTTCCAGATGAGGGCCAGGGCCCGCGGCCCCTTTCGCCGCCGCCCCTTCAGACGGGACTCCAGCGAGGCGGCCCGCGCCTCACCGGCCTCGGGGACGCCCAGGGCGTCACCCAGGCGCCGCAGCTCGGCGGCGGCGGCTTTCAGGGTGCGGATCTCCAGGGCCAGCCAGGGGATGCCCAGGGCCGTGAGCGCCTCGGCGGCGGATTGGGGGTTCTCGTCCTTCTCCAGGATCACCAGATCCGGCGCCAGGTCGCGGATGCGATCCAGATCAGGATCCTTGGTGCCGCCCACCATGGGCACGGTGGTGCGGATCCACTTCGGCTCGATGCAGTAGCGGGTGCGCCCCACGAGCCGGGCCGCCAGCCCCCACTGGACGAGGAGTTCCGTCACCGAGGGCACCAGGCTGACGATGCGCTGGGGCCCCCCCTGGGGAAGGCCCCGGGACACGGTGCGTACGGCAGGACCGGTATCCGGCGCCTGGAAGCGCAGGCCCAGGTGCGGATCCTTGATCGTGCCCAGGCCCGTGGGGCACAGGTTCAGCAGGGGGCAGACGGCGCAGTCGGGGCGGCGCGCATCGCAGACCCGGCGACCGTGGAAGATGAGCTGGTGGTGCAGCTCGATCCAGTCCCCGCGCGGGAAGATCCGGCAGAGGTCGGCCTCCACCTTCTCGGGCGTGGGGGCCTTCGAGAGGCCCAGGCGACGGGCCACGCGGAAGATGTGGGTGTCCACGGCCAGGGCCGGAACGCCGAAGGCGTTGGCCAGCACGACATTGGCGGTCTTCTGGCCCACGCCGGGGAGGGCGGCCAGCGCCGCGGGATCCGAGGGCACCGCGCCAGCGTGGCGGGCCATCAGGGCCTGCCCGAGGCCCAGCAGGTTCTTCGCCTTGTTATGGAAGAAGCCCGTGGAGCGGATGAGGGCCTCCACTTCCTCCTGGCGCGCGGCGGCCAGGCTCGCGGCATCCGGGAAACGGGCGAAGAAGGCGGGTGTGGTGAGGTTCACCCGGGCATCCGTGCACTGGGCGCTGAGGATGGTGGCCACCACCAGCTGGAAGGGATCGGCGTGGTCCAGGGCGCATTGCGCGTCGGGGTAGGCGGTGCGGAGGCGGCGCTGAAGGTCATCAGCAGGAGCGGAGGCGGGCCGGGGCCGGGGCATGGGACCAGCATAGGACGCTGGAGCCAGACATGGAGTCCCGGCTCGGCCGGGACTCCACGTGGGGGTGCACGAGGGGGGACATCGCGAGCCGAAGGTGAGCAGGCGGTCCCCCCTCGTTGATGTCAGTAGAATGAGGGTCGAGGTGTCGCATGCCTTCCACCCTCACGGGGAAACTCGATTGCCAGGAGACCGCCCAGCACTACCTGCGGCTGGTGAAGTCCAATGTCCAGAAACTGGGGTTCGCCCCGGGCCTGGGCGTGATCCTGGGGACCGAGGATCCGGGCAGCGTCACCTACCACCGCTGGCTCATGAAGGACTGCGAGGATCTGGGCATCAACGCCACCGACCTGCGGGTGCAGAACGGCATGCAGCTGGTGAAGCTGCTCGCCCGCCTCAACCAGGACGACAAGACCCACGGGATCTTCATCTTCTATCCCCTGCGCTATGCCGAGATCAAGGATGACGAGGTGATGGACCTGGTGGATCCAGGCAAGGACATCGAGGGCCTGCACGCCATCAACATCGGGTTCCTCAACAAGTACCGGAAACGCCTGGATGACGGTTCCCAACACCGCTGCATGACGCCCTGTACCGCCCGGGCCATCGTGAAGACCCTCAAGCGCGGCTTCGGGGAGACCTGGCTGACCGGCAAGACGGTGCTCGTCATCAACGACAGCCTGCGCATCGGCCGCCCCCTCACGGCGATGGTCGCCAACCTCAAGGCCACGCCCATCCTCTGCCATGCGAACACGAACAAGGAACACCTGGAGGCCTTCATCCGCGTGGCCGATGTCATCGTCAGCGCCGTGCCCGCGCCGGGCTACCAGATCCGGACCGACTGGATCAAGCAGGGCGCCCTCTGCTTCGACCTGAGCGGCGACGGCAACTTCGACTACGAGGCCCTGGAGCGCCGCGGCATCCCCTACACCGACACCACCAAGAACAGCGTGGGCAAGGTGACTCGGGCCATGGCGCTGCTCAACCTGACCTACGCCGCTGGCGCGGAATAGCGGCCGGAACCCGGCCCTCGCCCTGCGGGCGGCAATGGCCTCTGCGAGGCCATTCCGTCCTATTCGCGGTGCGAATGGTGACTCGGGCCATGGCGCTGCTCAACCTGACCTACGCTGCTAGCGCGGAATAGCCCAGGGCCTGATCAGCCCTTGGCGTAGCGCTGGAGCTTCACCAGATCCAGGATCCGCACCACGGGGAACGTGCTCTGGATGAGCGCCAGGTCCGTCAGCAGGCGGAGCGCGCGGCTGAACGCTTCGCGGCTGGCGCCGATGCACTGGGCCAGATCCTCCTGGGTTTCCTGGAACTCGACGAGGGAACGGGCGGGGTTGGCCTCGTGGGCCTCGATGAGCAGCTGGGCCACCCGCTCGGGCACGCTGTGGAGGCTGAGCGTCTCCACCAGGGTGACGAGGTGGCGCACCTTGGCCGCGAAATGCTGGATCAGCATCTCGGCCACTTCGGGGTGGCGGTGGACCACCTGGCGGAGCGGCGCCGCGGGGATGAGCCAGCATTCCGTCTCGCCATGGGATTCGGCGCTGGAGGCGATGGGCACGCCGTCGAAGACCGCCACCTCCCCGACGCAGTCCCCGCCCTTGAGGAACTGGAGCACCTGCACACGCCCCCGGCCGTCCGTCCGGAAGACCTTCAGGCCGCCCTTGACGACCACATAGACACCGGGAATCTGATCGCCCTGGGTGTACACGCGGGCGCCATCGGGAAAGCGACGCAGTTCGGAGATGCCAGCCAGTTCCTCAGCGGCCGCCATGGGCAGCCCAGCCAGGAATTCGATCCGTCGGAGGTTGAGGACTGCTTGGGGCATGGGACTCCACGGCGCAACAGTCCGTTATCGCACAAAATCCAGGTTCTGTGACCAGGATCACGCAGCGGATGCCCCGGTAAAGAATATCTTCAAGACCTTCCGGTACTTCCGCTTTGACACCTTGCAAGAAAAATAGCCCTGTTCTCCTTGGACCCGCAGGTCGGAAGAGCTATTTCACCCGCTCCATGAAGGTGCGGTCCACGGTGTTCACCCGGACCTTCTCCCCCGCCTCGATGTAGGGGGGGACGCCCACGGTGATGCCGTTCTCCAGCTTGGCGGGCTTGTACGATCCCGTGGCGTTGGCGTTCTTCATGACCGGCTCGGTCTCGAGGATCTCCAGCACCACGGAGGCCGGCACGGTGATGGAGAGGGCGGTGCCGTCGTAGAACTCGATCTCGCACTGCATGTTGGGCTGGAGGAAGACCAGGTCGTCGCCCAGGACCTCCTTGTGGACCTCGAGCTGCTCGTAGGTCTCGTTGTTCATGAACACGAGGTGGTCGCCGTCCTCGTAGAGGTACTCCAGCATGTGCTGCTCGAGGCTGGCCTTGTCCACCTTGTCGGAGCTGCCGAACCGGTTCTCCCGGTTGATGCCGTCCTTGAGGCGCTTCATCTTCACCACCACCCGGGCCGGCAGGTTGCCGGGGGTCTGGTGCTCGACGCTGATGACGCGGCAGAGTTCGTTCTCGAAGTTGACGATCATCCCGGCGCGAACCTGGGTGGCGTTGATGAAGGGCATGGGGGCTCCCGGGAGGGTTCAGCAGGATACGGCGATGGGCTCGGCTCTGGCGGATGGCTGTTTAAAAACCCCTCGCCGGGCCCCGGCTGCGAAGGCTCCCGAAGGAGCCTTCTTCGCCACCCGGCGGGGGTTTTTGGTGGGCGTACCAGGATTCGAACCTGGGACTTCTACCGTGTGAAGGTAGCACTCTACCGCTGAGTTATACGCCCGCGGTCGTTCAGAGTACCCCAAGGCGGGGCCGATTCCAAGGGTGAAGTCCCGGCCTCAGCCCTCCAGCACCCTGCGCAGCGCCTGGGCGAACCGGGGCGCATCCGCGGCCCGCAGTCCGCAGATCCCCACCCGCAGTCCGCCCTGCACGGGCACGGCGAACACCCCTTCGGCCTTCAGGCGCGCGCAGATCCCCGCGGAGTCGTCCAGGGCCAGGGTCACGAAGAAGCCGCCCTGCCAGGGGGCCGCCGCCAGTCCCTCGGCCTCCAGCGCCGCATCCAGGGCCAGGGCCCGGTCCTCCAGGATCTCGGACCAGTGGCGGTGCTCTGCGGCGAGATGGGCCTGGGCCTTGCCATCCCGCAGGAGGCGCAGGACCACCGACTGCGGGGCCCGGGCGCAGTTGGACCAGAGCCCCCGGGCGGCCGTGACCAGGGCCGCCTGGAGATCCCGGTCCTGGCACCACGGGAAGGCCAGCGCCCCGGCCCGGGCCCCGTAGAGGGTGAAGGCCTTGGACAGGGAAAGGGCGCCGCCCACGAGCACCCGGCCGGCCTCGCCCAGCCGTTCATAGTCCGCCAGGGCCGCGGCCACCTCGGAGGGATCCCGGGCGTAGTCGGGGTAGGCGAGATCCAGCAGCAGCGTCACGGGGCCGCGTTCCGCCAGATCCGTCAGCAGGGCCGCGAGGGCCGCCCGGTCGGCGGGCGCCAGGCTCCGGCCCGTGGGGTTATGGCACGGATCGTTGAACCACACCAGCAGGCGCCCCTGGGACGCCAGCAGGGCCTCCGCGGAGGCCCGCCAGGCGGCGGCATCGAGGGGGGCTCCCGCGGCGGGCCAGGGCGCCGTCGCCAGGCGCACGCCCCCCTCGGCGGCGATGGTGGGGTAGGCCGCCCAGCAGGGACCGGCCGTCAGCACGGCCTGGCCAGGCTCCAGGAACATGCGCAGGGAGAGCGAGAGCGCCCCGCCCCCGCCGGGCGTGGCACAGGCGGATCCGGCCCCCGGGAGGCGCGGCCAGTGGCGTTGGACCAGGGCGCGCAGGTAGGCGGGATCCCCGGCGATGGGCGCATAGGGCGCCACCTCCAGGGCGGTGAGCTGGCGCCAGAGCCCCATGATCGACTCCAGCACCACCAGCTGCCCCGCCTCGTCGAGCAGGGCCCCCACCGTGGCATCCAGCACGGGCCGGCCCGTCGCCGCCAGGGCGAGGGCCTCCGCATGGAGGGCGAAGATCGGATCGTCGGCGGGGAGGCCGCGGCGGGAGGGGATGAGGTGGGCGGACATGGGGTCCAGCCTACCGCTCCAGGCGCGGAGGATGGACCCGGGCGTGCCGGAGGAAGGCCCCCGCCTGGCCGGATGCGCCCCCCCCGCCCTGCACCCAGGAAAAGGCGCGGGGGATGTGGAGATCCGCGAGCGCCACGACCTCCAGGAGACCCTGGCGCGCCTCGCGCTGGATGCTCCAGCGGGACAGGAACCCGATGCCCAGCCCCAGCAGCACGCAGGACTTGATGGATTCGGTGTCGCCCACCACCAGATCCGACGCGCCCGGCGCGCGGGCCACGCGGGCCCGGCGGAGGGCCCGCTCCACCACGGCCCGGGTGCCCGAGCCCGATTCACGCCAGATGAGGGGCACCGTGGCCAGATCGCCGGCCTCCCGCACCTCGGCCAGGGCCTTGGGCCCGCGGCTGGCGCGCACCGGCACCAGTTCATCCTCCAGATAGGATTCGAGCGCCAGCCCCGGGGCCCGCGTGAGGCCCTCCACCAGGGCCAGCGGCGTCCGGCCCTCCCGCACCCACTGGAGCACGGTTTCGGTGTTCCCCACTTCGAGCACCAGGGGCGCCGGCCGGTGTTTCACCAGGAAGCCGCGCAGCAGCGACGGGAGGACGTAGGCCGCAGCGGTGGTGCTGGCCCCGAGGCGCAGCTCGCCACCCATGCGGGTCGCCCCCTGGACCCGCTCCCCCGCCTCCTCCAGCAGGCCCCGCACCTTCCGCGCGTAGTCCAGGAGCAGGCGCCCGGCCTCCGTGAGTTCCACCCCCGAGGCGTGGCGCGTGAAGAGGGGGCGGCCGACTTCGCCCTCCAGCTGGCGGATCTGGGCGGTCACCGCGGGCTGGGAGAGGTGCAGATCCCGGGCCGCCCCGGAGACCTGGCCGGACTGGGCCACCACGCGGAAGGTCTCCAGGCGCCGGGGATCCAGGGTGGTAGGCATCGGCACTCCATCAGTTTTTTAGATATTACATCGGTACATAAAATTCGTTTTTTGAATACCAGGCCCCCAGGATGGACCCCATGAGCGAAACCGCCACCCTCCCCCAACCCGCCTCCTCCTCCCTCGCCACGCCCCTCCTGATCCTGGGAGCGCTCCTGGCCCTGGCCCCCTTCGTTTCCGCCGCCGAGGCCCTCCTGGCCGGCATGGCCATCTCCCTGATCTTCGGGAACCCACGGCAGGATCTGACGCGCACCTGGACCCACCGCATCCTGCCCCTGGCGGTGGTGGGCCTGGGGGCCGGCATGAACCTGCGCACGGTGGCCCGGGTGGGGCTCCATGGCCTCGGCATCACGGCCATGAGCCTCACCTTCGTCATCCTCCTCGGCCTCTGGCTGGCCCGGATGTTCAAGGTGGACCGTGACGCCGGCCTCCTCATCGCCGTGGGCACCGCCATCTGCGGCGGCGCCGCCATCGCGGCCGTAGCGCCCGTCATGCGGGCCCGGGGCCATCAGGTCTCCGTGGCGCTGGCCACGGTCTTCATGCTCAACGCGATCGCCCTGCTCATCTTCCCGCCCATCGGCCACTTCTTCCACCTGGGTCAGACCTCCTTCGGCCTCTGGGCCGCCCTGGCGATCCACGACACCAGTTCCGTGGTGGGCGCCGGCCTCGCCTACGGCAAGCACGCCCTGGAGGTGGCCACCACGGTGAAGCTGGCCCGGGCCCTCTGGATCGTGCCCGTGACCATGGGTGTCGGGATGATCCACGCCCGGAACAACAAGGAGGCCGCGGCGGACGCCATGCCCGTGAAGAAGCCCTGGTTCATCGCCGGCTTCCTGGCCATGGCCGCCCTGGTGACCTGGGTGCCCGCCCTCCACAACGCCGGCCATCTGGTGGCCCTCGGCGCCAACCACGCCCTGGTCCTGACCCTCTTCCTCATCGGCGCCGGCCTCAGCCGGGAGGCCCTGCGCACCGTGGGCTTCCGCCCCTTCCTGCAGGGCCTCATCCTCTGGCTGATCGTGGCGTCCCTGGGGCTCACCCTGGTGAAGACCGGCATCCTGACCGTGGGGTAGACTCTCCGCTTCGGAGCGTCCCATGATCCGCCCCTTCCAAGGCATGGTCCCGCGGCTCGGCGCCCGGGTGTTCGTCCCCGACAACGCGCTGGTCCTGGGCGACGTCACCCTCGGCGACGATGTCAGCATCTGGTTCAACTGTGTCCTGCGGGGCGATGTGAACTGGATCCGCATCGGGGCCCGCACGAATATCCAGGACGCCTGCTGCCTCCATGTCACCAATGCGAAGTGGCCCCTCCTCATCGAGGCGGAGGTGAGCCTCGCCCACAACGTCATGCTCCACGGCTGCACCCTGCGTCGCGGGGCGCTCGTGGGCATGAGCACCACCATCATGGACGGCGCCGAGATCGGGGAGGGCTGCCTCGTGGCGGCCGGCAGCCTGGTTCGGGAGGGCTTCCAGGCGCCGCCCCACACGCTGGTGGCCGGCTGGCCCGCCACGGTGAAGCGCGACCTGACGCCCGACCAGCGGGCGCTCACGGAGAGCGTGTGGCAGCGCTACGTGCGGTACAAGGAGGCCTACTTCCAGGATGGCTGGCCCGTGGCGGAGGCGCCGGAGTTCGCCGGTGCCCGGCCCGGCTTCGCGGAGGGACATCCCTTCCCTTGAGGCTGCCGGGCAGGAGCGCCTCCGGCTACACTCTCCCGATCATGTCCCCCCTGCTGATCCTCCGCGTCCATGCCGATCATCGTCTGGGCCTCGGGCATGTCGCCCGCGCCCTGGCCATCCAGGCGGCCTGGCAGGCCCAGGGCGGGAGCGCCTGTCTTGCTGTGTCGGGCGATGCCCGCGCCCGTCGCGTTGGCGGAGGGCGGCATCCCTTCCTCGATCAGCCCCTGCCCTGCGAGGCGGTGGATCTCGGCGAATCCCTCGACGCCCCCCTGCCCGCGGCCCTGAAGGCGCGGGCCGGCCTCGTGCTGGTGGACCAGTGGGACACCACGGCGGCCTTCCTGGACGCCCTGCGCCCGCTGAAGGTGGCGGTGATGGAGGACGACACGGACGCCCACGAGGCGGCGGATCTGCTGTTCCAGCCCTACCTGGAGGGCGTGACCTGGCCCGATCATCCCGTGAAGGTGGTGGACGGACGCAAGGTGCGCCCCTTCGAGACGCGCCACGGCGCCTGCCGCGTGCTGCGGGGCTCGCCCTTCATCGTGGTGGACCGCGCGGCGCTGGACCTGCGCCCCAAGCGGATGCCCCTGCAACCGCTCGCCATCCACAAGCTGCTGGTCACCTTCGGGGGCAGCGACGGCCCCAACCTCGCCCAGCGCGCCTTCGACCTGCTGGCCCGCCTGGTGGCTGAGGACCGCTGGCGGGGGAGCTGCACCCTGCTCGCTCCGAACGGCCTCCAGGGCACGCCGTTCCAGGGCTGCTCGGTCGTGCCGAGCCTGCAGGGCCTCACCCGACGCCTGCCCGAGTTCGACGCCCTCTGGTGCGCCGCGGGGGTCACCCTCGCCGAGGCCCTGTGCCTGGGCCTTCCGGCGGCAGTGTGGGGCCAGAACGAGCGACAGCACGGCATCCTCGGGGACCTGGCCCTGGCCAATGGCTGCTTCAACCTGGGGCTGGGCACCGAGGTGGATCCCCTCATCGCCGCGGAAGCCCTCGCGGGCTGGCTGGGGCCCGAAGGCCAGGACAGCCGCCAGGAGCAGGTCCGCGACGGCATGGCCCTGGTGGATGGCCTCGGCGCCTCGCGGGTGGCGCAGGAGCTGTGGCGGCTGGCGGAGGCCTGAGCCGGCCGCGCCCGGAAATCCATCCTTGACCCGCAGGAACACCAGCGATAAGCTTTTCCTTCTGCGAATTCACCGCCCTGCGGCGGGTGTCTTCGCGGCCCGAGCACGCATCCGGAGCAGGCCATGAGCACGTACTT
>JAKAMQ010000050.1 GCA_021812805.1 Acidobacteriota bacterium | reverse complement strand
GGCCACCAGGCGCGAGAGATCCGCCTTGGCCACCGTGGCCAGGACGCGGCCGTGCTCCGCCTCGCGCAGGACCGTCACGGGCGCCGTGGTGGGCGTGGAATAGCTGTCCACGAAAAAGCGCCCATCCTTCGACATCGTGATGGTGTGATCCGCGGCTTCCGGCGTCAGCAGCACGGGCTTCCCGCCATCCAGGCTCACGCGCCAGAACTGCTGGTCGTAGGGTTGCACACCGGGGGTGCGGCCCACGCCGCGGAACCACACCATGCGGGTCTTGGGATCCACCTTCAGCACCTCGGTGACGTTGCCCTCGCCGGTGGTGATGGCGCGTTTCTCCCGCCCCGTCCTGAGATCCACCAGATAGAGGTTGCCCCAGTTGGTCTTCTCGCTGAACCAGATCGCCTCCTGGCTGGCCGGGAGGTACCGCCAGTTCGCCGCGCCATTGCCGCTTTCGTAGTAGGTGGCCACATCCTCGTGGTACACCGTGCGCACCGCGCCCGTCGCGGCGTCCGCGATGCGGAGGGCTTCGTGCTTGTGGTCCCGCGAGGTGGAGACGAAGGCCAGGGTCCGGCCATCCGGCGCCCACTTCACGTCATCCCAGGTGCCGTGCGGCCTGGAGGCGAGGTCATCGCTCAGGGTGGAGCGGTGGAAATCGGGGGGCATCTGGAGGCGCACCACCCGACGCGCTGGGACATCAATGATCACGCGCTGGATCATCGTGACGTGGGCATCCCCGGGCAGGGGGTACTTCCACGCCTTCAGCTGCGGGTGGCCCACCTGGGTGGACACGAGATACATGTCGCCGTCCTGGCGCTGGTCCTGCTGGAAGGTCGCGATCTTCGTGGAATCGGGCGACCACACCACGATGGCGCGATCGCTGTGCTCCCACCCGGCGTTGTCCGTGGCATAGCCGAAGTTCTCCACCCCATCCGTGGTGAGCTGGGTCTCCTGGCCGGTGGCCAGGTCCCGCACCCAGAGGTTCCACCCCCGGATGAAGGCCTCCTGGCGGCGGTCAGGCGACAGGACGCCCGGCTCCTTCCCTGTTTTCAGGCCCGCCCGCGGGTCCACGCAACTGCCCGCGCCCTGGAGGTCGCACAGATAGCGCCGGCCCGCCAGGGCGACTTCGAAACGGCCCTCCCCCACCGGGCGGACGTCGGTGAGGCCCAGCTTTCCAGCGGCCACCGGCTTGCCGCTGGCCTTCGTCAGCAGCGCGGCCAGCCGGACCTGGTCGAAGAGGGGCGCCGTCGTGCCCGTGCGGACGTCCCTCACCAGGTAGTGGTCCCCCTGGGCATCGTGATCCACGTACCAGAAGCGGCCATCCTCCAACCAGTGCACCGTGCGCACGTCGTGGTCCACCAGCGGCCGGGTGACGTAGGGCATGAACCGCTCGGCGCGGGCGTAGTCCTGGAGCGTCAGCGCCTGTCCCTGGGCCAGGGCTGCGGTGCCGGTGGCCAACACGAGCAGGCCCCGGAGCAGCAGGGCCCGCGAGCGGGCAGAAGCGGGGATGGAAGGCATGGACACTCCCTCTGAGGACAGGGGCCGGGATGCACGACCGGAACAGGCGGATCCAAACACGAAGGTAGCCCAAGTGCGGACAGGGAGCCACCGTGGACTCGGACGCAGCCTGGGCCCTCTTGGCTCATCGCGAGGGGGATGCAGAGCGCCCGAAGGGCACGGGCAGTCCCCCCTCGTTCACATCATCCAAAACCGAGCACGGGGTGGGGCACGTAGGGCGCTTCGAGGGCCGCGCGCGCCTCGGGATCCAACCGGAGTCCGAGGGCGGCAATGGCATCCTGGAGGTGATGCGGCTGGGTGGCGCCGACGATGGGTGCCGTGATGGCCGGCTGGCCAAGCATCCAGGCCAGTGCCACCTGGGCCCGGGGCACACCCAGACGCCCGGCCACTTCGCCCACGCGGTCCACCACCGCCCGGTCGGCCTCCTCGGTGCGTCCATACAGGGTCTTGCCGTACTGATCGGTGGCGAGGCGCGGCGTCGGTTCGGCCTGCGCAGGCCGGGCCAGCCGGCCGCGGGCCAGGGGGCTCCAGGGAATCACGCCGATGCCCTCGGCCTGGCAGAGCGGCAGCATCTCGCGCTCCTCCTCGCGGTAGAGCAGGTTGTAGTGGTTCTGCATCGAGACGAAGCGGGTCCAACCGTGGCGGTCGGCCAGGTAGAGCGCCTTGGCGAACTGCCAGGCGTGCATGGACGAGGCGCCGAGGTAGCGCACCTTGCCGGCTTTCACGAGATCGTGCAGCGCCTCGAGCGTCTCCTCGATGGGCGTATCGTCATCCCAACGGTGGATCTGGTAGAGATCAATGTAGTCGGTGCCCAGGCGGCGGAGGCTCTGGTCCGCCTCGAACAGAATGGCCTTGCGGGACAGGCCCCGGCCGTTGGGCTCGTCTCGCATCAGGCCATGCACCTTGGTGGCGATGACCACGGACTCCCGGCGCACATTCGCCTTCAGGAACCGGCCCAGCACCGCTTCACTCTCTCCACTCGAATAGACATTGGCGGTATCGAAGAAGGTGATGCCCAGATCCAGGGCCTGCCGGAAGAAAGGCTGGCTCGCCGCTTCATCGAGGGCCCAGGCATGGCGTCCCGCCTTCAGCTCGCCCGTGGCGGGCGCGCCATAGGTCATGCAGCCCAGGCAGATCCGCGAGACCTTGAGGCCGGTCCGGCCGAGATTGACGTAATCCATGGTTCCTCCGCGTCGGGATGCAAACCTCTCAACCATTCACATGGGCCAGGGTGGCCGCCGGGTAGCGCGGCCCGGCCGCGACCCCCTTGGGCGCCAGGGCCTCGATCTGGGCCCGTTCATCGGCGGTGAAGGCGATGTCCAGCGCCGCGAGATTCTCCTCCAGATGGGCGCGGCGGGTGGTGCCGGGGATGGGCACGAGATCCTCGCCCTGGGCCAGCACCCAGGCCAGCGCCAGCTGCGAGGTCTTCACCCCCTTCTGCTCCGCCAGCTGCTCGATCTTCGCCACCAGCTCGAGGTTCTTCTGGAAGTTCTCACCCTGGAACCGCGGGGCATTGCGCCGGTAGTCGCCTTCGGGGATGTCCTCCACCGTGCGGAAACGGGCCGTGAGGAAGCCACGCCCCAGCGGGCTGTAGGCCACGAAGGTGATGCCTAGTTCGCGGGTGGTGGGCAGGAGTTCATCCTCGGGCTCCCGCGACCAGAGGGAATACTCCGTCTGGAGGGCGGAGATGGGATGCACCGCGTGGGCCCGGCGGATGGTGGCGGGGGCGGCCTCGGAAAGCCCCAGGTGCCGCACCTTGCCGGCCTTCACCAGCTCCGCCATGGCGCCCACCGTTTCCTCGATGGGCACCGTGCGATCCACCCGGTGCTGGTAGTAGAGGTCTATGTGCTCTACGCCGAGGCGCTTGAGGGAGGCCTCGCAGCAGGCGCGCACATAGTCGGGCCGCCCGTTCACCCCCCGGAAGCTGCCGTCCTCGCCGCGCACATTGCCGAACTTGGTGGCCAGCACCACCTGGTGGCGGCGGCCCCGGATGGCCCGGCCCACCAGTTCCTCGTTGGTGAAGGGGCCGTACATGTCGGCGGTGTCGAGGAAGTTCAGCCCCTGGTCGAGGGCGAGATGGATCGTGGCCACGGATTCGGCCTCGGTGGCCCCCTTGTAGAACTCGCTCATGCCCATGCAGCCGAGGCCGAGGGCAGAGATGGAAAGGCCGGAGTGGCCAAGGATCCTGGTTTTCATGTCACCTCCTGGAGCGCGGGGACAGAGCGGATGACCATGATCGGACCAGATCCCCTTCCCGGGGAGACGGTTCTTTGCCGGTATGCTGAGCCCCACCGTGCCATGCTGAGTCTCACCTACGCCAACCGGACCGAACGCCTGCTCGCGGAGCTGGCGGAGGCCCTGCGCGGGGAACGGGAGGCCTTCGGCCTCTGGGAGCCCCTCCAGCTCGTGGTGCCGAACCCGAACGTGAAGCGCTACCTGCTGGATGGTCTCGGTCGGGCCCTGGGGATTCTCGCGAACGTCCAGGTGGACTACCTCGACAGCCTCTGGCGGCGACCCCTGGAGCGGATGGCGCCGCCCGTCCGGCTCTGGAACCGCCATGCGCTCCAGGGGGCCATCCTGTCGGTGCTCTCGGCGCAGGGCGCCCTGGAGGCCCCGGATCTGGCCCCCCTGAAGCGGTACCTGGCGGGGGACGGCGCGGACCTCAAGCTCATGCAACTGGCGGAGAAGGCCGCGGGGCTCCTGGAGGACTACAGCCTCACCCGCCCCGAATGGGCCGCGGCCTGGGCGGCGGGCCGTTCCGTCTCCGGAGCGCCGCCCGACCTGGAGGCCTGGCAGCGGGGGCTGTGGAACCGCATCCTGGCCGGAACCCGGACGGGCCCCGAGCGCTGGACCACCCTGGCGGGCCTCCTGCAGGACGGAAGCTTCGATCGGATCTCGCTGCCGCCGCGCATCCACATCTTCGGCCTGAGCTACGCCGCGGAGGTGTACCACCGGGCCTTCGAGGCCGCCGCCCGGCGGGCGGACGTCCATCTCTACGCCCTGAACCCCTGCCAGGAATTCTGGGACGACCTCCCCACCGAGCGGGAGGCGCGCCGGGATGCCTCCCGCCTCCGGACCCGCCCGGAGGCGCCGGAAGGGGAGGATCCCTACGCCCTCGCCGCCTCGGCAGATCCCCTGCTGCTGCGGCGCTGGGGCCGTCCCGGCCGGGAGAACGTCCGCCTGCTCAACGAGATCTCGGCCTGCGACTTCCAGAGCGCCTTCCCCGATCCGGACCGGAGCACCCTGTTGCGCCGGATCCAGGATGCGCTGCAGCACCGGGTGGCCTGCGAACCCGGCGAGCCGGACGCATCCCTGCGCATCCTCGCCTGTCCCACCCCCGCCCGGGAGGCCGAGGCGGTGGCCTCGGAGATCTGGCGGCTGCTGGAGGCGGCCCCGCCCGACCGGCCGCTGCGCTTCTCCGACATCGCGGTGGTGGTCCCGTCGAGTGGCAGCCTGCGCACGGCCTACCTCGACCACCTGCGCACCGCGTTCGATGCCACGGAGCACATCCCCATGGTGGTGGTGGACGATCCCTCTCCGGCCCTCTCGGCCCTGCTCGATGGGGCCGAACTCCTCCTGGACCTCCCCCTGGGCCGGGGCAGCCGCCGGGATCTGCTCCGGGCGCTGACCCACCCGGCCGTGGCCGCCCACTTCCCGGACCTGGACACGGGGGCCTGGGCCTCCTGGGCCGAATCCGCAGGCATCGTCCGGGGCCTCGGGCCGGAGGACCTGGCCGGGGAAGCCTGGGTCGAGCCGGGTTTCTTCCACTGGGAACAGGGCCTGGAACGCCTGGCCCTCTCCGCCTTCCTCCCCCCGGATCGGACCTGGTCGGGCGAAGGCTTCGAGCGTCCCTCCGTCCAGGCCGGGGACGCGGCCGCCACCGCCGCCTTCGTGGACCAGGCCGCCTCGCTCGTCCGCCGGGTTCGCGCCCTCCGCCGACTCCAGATCACACCGGCCGCCTGGGCCGAGCGCCTCTCGGAGTTCCTCCTGGGTTATCTGGGCGGCGACGATGCGGCGGATGCGGCCGCCCGCGCCCGGCTGGCCCAGGCCCTCCACCGCCTGGCCTCGCTCGTCCCCGCGGGCCTGCCCGCGCCACGTCTGAACGTCCGGCAGGCCCGCGAGCTGGCGGTGCAGGCCCTCGTCGGCATCCGTGGCGAGGCGGGCGGACGTCCCCACCAGGGCGTGGTGGTCGGCGGCTACGCGCCCATGCGTGCCCTGCCCTTCCGCGCCGTGTTCCTCATGGGGCTGGGCGAAGGCCAGTTCCCGTCTCCCGAAGAGCGCCAGCCCCTCGACCTCCGCAACGCCCGGCGCAAGGCCGGGGATGTCGGCGCCGCCGAGCGGGACCGCTACCTCTTCCTCGAGATGGTGCTCGGGGCCCGGGAGGCGCTGCGCCTCAGCTATCCCACCGAGGATCCCGTGAGCCGAGAAGCGCGGCTGCCCTCCAGCCTCGTCCTGGATCTGGTCCAGTCCGCGGCGCCCCTCACCCTGGCTCAGCTCCAGGAGGTCCACCCCCGCTACCGGTTCGACGCGGCCTACTTCCCGGCCTCGGGAACGCCGGCCCTCCGCTCCCTGGCGGCCGCCGCGCCGCGCGAGGCCCAGGCCCGGGCGGCCGGGGAGGCGCTTGCGGGCGCACACCCGGACACGGGTGCCCACCCCTGGTCGGACCTGCTGGAGCCGTGCCCCACCCCGCCGACCCGGGCGCTGCCGGAGGCCCTGACCCTGTCCCTGGCGCACCTGAGGGCCTGGCTGGAATGCCCCGTACAGGGCACGGCCAGGGTCCGCCTCCAACTCCGGGACGAGGAGGAGGATCCCGCGGATCTGGAGGAGGAGGCGCTCGGCACCTCGTCCCTCCACCGGGCGGTCCTCCGCCGGGAGGCCTTCCTGAAGGCCGTGCGCGGAGGCCAGCCGCTCGAGGCCGCCTACCAGGAGGCCCGCCGGGCCCTCCTGCGGGCCGGGCAGGCCGCGCCGGGCCTCCTCGGCGAGGCCGAGACCGAGCCGGATCTCGATCTGCTGGCCCATCAGGTGAAAGCCCTCCGGGGCGAGGCGGTCCGGCTGGTGCGGTTCGGTCCCTCCAGGGGCGTGCGGGAGGAGGCCGATGGGGTCCATCCTCCGCTGGAGCTCACCGTCCCGGTACACGGCACGCCCCTGCCGGTGCGCCTGGTGGGCACCCTGCAACCCCAGGCGGCGGGGAGGAGCCTGTTCCTCCTGGCCAAGGCCGGGGTGCGCTCGGACCAGAACCTCACGGAGGGCTTCCGGCTCAAGGCCCTCCGGGCCTACCTGGATCACCACCTCCTCGCGGCCATCTCGGACACGGAGATCCCCCACGGTGCCCTCGGCCTCGCCGGACGGAGTGCCGATGGGAAGAAGGCCGGCGCCTTCCGGGGGACCGTGGCCTTCGCCCCCCTGGGCCCGGCCGCCGCCCGGGCGCGCCTGGCGGCCTGGATCACCGAGCTGCTGGAAACCCGGGATCCGGGTCTCCTCCCGATCGAGGCGGTCCTGAAGGGCAAGCACGCCTCGCCGGAGGGTCTGCGGGCGTGGATCCTCGAGCAAGGGGACGATGCCCGGAGCTTCGCCGCCTTCAAGACTGGCCCCCTCCGGCACGCCGGACGGTTCGCCCTGGATCCCGATCCCGCCGCCACCGCCGAGCGGCGCCTGGGCGATTTCCTCCGCCAATCGGCCGCGGGCACGCCGGAGGAGGCATGAGCCCGTTCCGCTACCCCAAGCCCGCCGCCTTCCCCGGCCTGGAGCCGAGGCACTGGGTGCTGGAAGCCAGCGCCGGGACCGGGAAGACCTACACCCTGGAGCACCTGGTCGTGGAGCTGGTGCTGGAGGCCGGGCTGCCCCTGGAGCAGATCGTCATCGTCACCTTCACGGAAGCCGCGGCCCTGGAGCTGCGCCGGCGGATCCGCGGGAAGCTCCAGGAACTGCGCGATCTCCGGGAGGACCGCTTCGAGGCCGGCCGCGCCCACTGGACCCTCGACGATGGGGCCCGGGCCCGCCTGGACGAGGCCCTCCAGGCCTTCGACCGCACGGTGATCTCCACCATCCACGCCTTCTGCCAGAAGGTGCTCCAGGATGCGGCCTTCGACACCGGCCGGCTGTTCCGCCAGACGCGGGTGGCCGAAGGGGAGCTCTTCTCGGAGGTCTTCCGGGAGCACCTCCGCACGGCCTTCAGCGGCACGGACGCGGACCGGGCCTTCCTGGGGGAGGCGCTCCGGGCCACCGGATCCCCCGAGGAACTGGAGAAGCTGCTCTCCGGAGCCTGGAGCGCCCGGGCGACCCTCTATCCGAGGGCGCAGGATCTGGCCCAGGCCCGCGCGGCAATCCAGGGCTTTCCCATGCGGGAGCTCCGGGACGTCGAGGCCCTCCGGGCGGCCTTCGGGAAGTCTGCCAAGACCATCCTCGGCCGGTTCGCGGACCTCGACGACCTGCTGTCCTCCCTTCAGGCCAGTGAGACGCTGGTAAATTGGACAGCTCTTGTCGAAAGCGATCTCTTCGAGGAACCCTCGGACAAGAAGAGATGGCTGCAGACCCTCTGGGAGACCCCGCTCTCCGGCGGTCCCGCCGCCCGCGTCCGGGCCGGCCTCCTGGCCCTGAAGGCGGCGCTTCCGACAGTGGAGGCGCTCATCGTCCACCGCCTGCTGCCGCCGCTGGAGGCGGCGATGAAGGTCCGGAAGGACTCCGAGGGCCTCTTCGAATTCGATGACATGATTGACCAGGTGGCCGAGGGGGTGACGCATCCTGAGCTCGTGGCCCGCCTCCGGGAGCGGTACCGGGCGGCCCTCATGGACGAGTTCCAGGACACGGATGGGCGGCAGTGGGACATCTTCCGCCGCGTGTTCCACGGGCCGGACCACCGGCTCGTCCTCATCGGCGATCCCAAGCAGGCCATCTACGACTTCCGCGGAGGGGATCTGCCCACCTACCTCCGCGCCAGCCGGGAGATCCTGGCCTCCGGCGGCGCGAAGCTGGTCCTCACGCAGAACTTCCGCTCCTCCCCGGCCCTCATCGAGGCGGTGAACACCCTCCTCGCACCCGAGGGCCAGTTCTTCCACGCTCCGAACGCCTACCCGGATGTCGTCACCCCGGGACGCCCGGAGACCCGCCTCACGGGGCCGGGCGGCGACCATCCCCCTCTGCGGCTGCTGGAGGTTCCAGTCACGGGGCCCGTGGGGCGCCTCCGCATCCGGGTGGCGGCGGGCATCGCCGCCGTGTTCCGGGACCTGCTGGACAGCGGCGCCGTCTTCCACCCCGGCACCTCGGATCCCGCCCGGCCCCTCCACGCCGGAGACCTGATGGTCCTGACGCACACGGGCGCCGAATCCCGGTTGATGGCGCAGGCGCTCCGCGAGGCGGGCCTGCCCTCGGCGTTCTTCAAGGCGGACGGCCTCTTCCAGACGCGGGAGGCCCTCGAGCTGAAGGATCTCCTCGGCGCGATCCTCCGGCCCGACGATCCCGATGCCCGGGGCCGGGCGCTGCTGACGCGGTTCTTTGACTTCAGCCTCGCCGAGGCCGAGGCCTGCCTCGATCTGCCCGCGGGCCACCCGGTTCTCGCGCGGCTGGAGCGCTGGCGGGAACTGGCGTTCCAGCGCCGCTACCCGAGGTTGTTCAATGCGCTGCTCGAGGAGAGCGGCATCGTCCCCCGGTTGCTGATCACCGAATGGGGGGACCGTTCCCTCACCAACCTGAACCATCTCGTGGAACAGCTGCTGACGGAGGCCCAGGGCGCCCACCTCGACCCCGAGGACCTGCTGATGAGGCTGGGCCGTTGGAACCGCGGCGAGGATCTGCCTGCCCTCGAGGCGGAACCCGGTCTCCAGCGCGCGGAGGGCCAGGTCCAGGCCGTGCGCCTCCTCACCATCCACAAGGCCAAAGGGCTCGAGGCGCCCGTGGTGGCGCTGTTCGGGGGGTACAGCGACAGGCGATCCAACACGGACAGGCTCCACCGCTTCCACGATGCCCGGGAGATCCGCTCCGCCTTCCTGGGGTCTCCGGGCGCCCTGCCCCCGGATATCCGCCACCGGGTCCGATCCGATGCCGAGCGCGAAGCGGAGCGGCTGCTCTACGTGGCCATCACCCGTCCTAAGGTGCAGTTGGTGCTTCCCGTCTTCACAGCGGGGCCCGAGCCGCCGGACCCGAAGGGGTCCTTCCATGCCGAGGGCCATCCGAAGGGCCGCCCCGGCCTCCTGAACCGGCGGATCCACGCGCTGCTGGAAGCCGGGGCGAGTCTCTTCAAGGAAGGGCTGGCCCCGCTGCCCGCACCCGTGACGGGCGCCGCGGAGGGACCGGTCCAGGCCCTTCCCCACCGGATCGAACCCCTGCCCATCCCCGCTCCGCCCGATTTTGCCGGACTCGCCCGGCGGGGCCGCCCTCTCCAGCTCTACTCCTTCACCTCCCTGTCGAAGGCCTTCGGGGAGCCTTCGCGGGCCGCCAGCCGCGAGGAGGAAGCCCGCGCCGACGAGGTCATCGAGCCCCGACGGCCGAAGCCGGTGGGCGGCCTGCCCGGCGGCACCGCCACCGGCACGGCGCTGCACGGGCTGCTCGAGCGGCTCCCGGCCGGCCAGTCGCGCCGGATGGCGGCCGAAACCTGGCGCCAGGCGCAGCTGCCCCTGGCGGCGGAATGCCTGGCCGATCAGGGGCTGGACCCGGCGCTCGCGGGTGAGGCGCTCCGTCTGGCCTGGGCGGCCCTGACCACGGACGTGCCCCTCCCCGGCGGCGCGACGGTGCGGCTGGACGACCTGACCCGTCGCCTCCCGGAGGTGGCCTTCCAGATGCCCTTCCCCGGCCATCCGGACGGCCTGGAGGGCTCCCTCGACCTCCTGTTCGAATGGGAGGGGCGGCTGTACGTCCTGGATTGGAAGACCAACAGCCTCGAGGGCGGCGACTACGGCCCAGCCGCCCTGGCGCGCACCATGGCCGCCCACTACGACCTCCAGGTGCGCATCTACACGCTGGCGGCCCTGGCCTTCGCGGGCCTCCAGGATGCGGCGGCCTTCGAGGCCCGCTGGGGCGGCGCGGTGTACGTCTTCCTCCGTGGCCTCCCCTCCGGTGGCCTCTGGACCCACCGCCCCTCCTGGAAGGAGGTCCAGGCCTGGCGACGGGACCTCGCGGACCTGCGCCTCGAGGAACGGGCCCTGAGCCGGATGGAACGGGGGATGCATGGCTGAGCGCACCGCCCCCTCCCGGGCCGGGACGTCGGCCTCCTCCGACCTCTGGATGGAAGTCCTGGCGTGGTTGGGCCAGGGCCCCGAGCTTCTGTCCCTGGCCCGATCCTTCGCGGACATCCCCCCCGGCCTGGCTCCTCCCGATCGCGAGGCCCTGACCCTGGTGGCCCTGCTGGTCCTCCTCGCGACCCAGGACGGCCATACCCGCCTGCCGCTCACGGGGCCTGGCAGCGGGGAGATCCAGGCCCGGCTGGCCCTCTTCGCGGGGCCGGAGGCCACCCTCGCGGACCTGATCGCCCGCCCCGCCCTGGCGGTGGCCTTCGGCGACCCGGATGCGCCCGCCCAGCCCTTCGTCCGCACAGGGGACTGGCTCGCCTCTGCCCGGCTCCACGCGGCGGAAACGCGACTGGCGACCGCCCTCCGCCTCCGGTCGGACGGGGAGCCCCCTCGCGGCGCCATCCTCCCGCCGGAGCCCGGGCTCCAGGATCTGTTCGAGGGGCCCGTCCGGCTCTCCGAGGAGCAGCGCGATGCCGTGCGCCAGGCCATCGGCGCGCCCCTGACCCTGATCACCGGCGGACCCGGCACCGGCAAGACCTCCATCGTGGTGGCCCTGCTCCGCGCCGCCCTCCGCGCGGGCTTCAGGCCGGAGGAGATCGCCCTGGCCGCGCCGACGGGCAAGGCCGGCCAGCGCATGGGCGAGAGCCTCCGGGGCACCCTGGCCCGGATCCCCGCCCCGGGGGCCGAGGATCAGCGGCTCCTGGCGCGGCTGCCCGAACCGCAGACCCTCCACCGTCTGCTGGCCTTCCTGCCCGCCCGGCAGGCCTTCCGCCACCACCAGAACAATCCCCTGCCCCACCGCCTGGTGATCGTGGACGAGGGGTCCATGGTGGGCCTGGAACTGATGGATGGCCTCGTGGGCGCCCTCCGTTCCGACGCCCAGCTCGTCCTGCTCGGCGATGCCGAGCAGCTGCCTTCGGTCGAGGCCGGCGCCGTCTTCCGGGATCTGGTGGAGGCCCTGCCCGGAGCCACCCGGAGGCTGACCCACAGCTACCGCATGGACGCCGCCGACCCCGACGGCCGTTCCATCCTCCGGGCGGCCCGGGCCCTTCGCGCCGGCGATGGCACCGCCCTCGCGGCGGAGGGGGCGCTGGCGGCCCGGGCCTCGACCGCCGAGCTGACGGGCCACGGGGCCGAACAGGCGGAGGCGGATGATGCGGCCCTGCGGACCTTCCTGCAGGGCTACCTGGACGACGGGATCCTCGGCCAGCCTGGCTTCCGGGAGGCCGCGGACCGGATCTACCCCGTGGAGGGGGAGGCCTGGGCCCCGGGCGATGTGGCGGACCTCGCGTGCCTCTTCCGGGCCCATGAGCACGCCAGGCTCCTCTGCCCCCTGCGCGAGGCCCCGGGCCTGAGGAGCGTGGCCGGCCTGAACCAGCGGCTGCACCATCTGATGGGCCGGGAGGCCGCCGGCGCCCTCGATCGCGACCTGGCCGTCTACGCCGGAGAGCCGGTGATGATCACCCGCAACGACTACCGGCATGGTCTGTTCAACGGCGACCAGGGCATCCTCGTCAAAGCCCGCCAGGAGGGCGGCATCCACCAGGCCGTGGTGTTCCGCACTTCGGGTGGATTCCGGGCCCTTCCCTACCGCCCCCTCCAGCCCCAGCTCGAGCTGGCCTGGGCCCTGACCGTCCACAAGGCCCAGGGTTCCGAGTTCGACCGGGTGGTGCTGGTCCTGCCATCGGCGGACAGCCCCCTCCTCACGCGCGAGATCCTCTACACCGCCCTCACCCGGGCCCGGACCGGCGCGACCATCCTCGGCAGCCGTGAAGCCCTCCAGGCCGCGTGCCAGCAGACCACCCTGCGCTGCACCGGAGGCCTGATCCCCCCCGCGGCGGAGCAAGACGGTGGTTCCGGGCCGGGGTGACCGCCGTCAGGCCACGACAGCAGGAGTCAGTCGCTCGGCGCCATGATGCGGAGCCCAGGCCGGAGCCCCAGACGCATCAAGGGGAAGTAGAGCAGGTGCGTGACAGGGTCAATGGCCACGACATGGGCATTCCGTCCGACATCCTGATTCCCCGCTCTCCGCAAGGTGCCGCCCTCCTCCTGGAAGATCGCCGCGGGGCCCGACTCGGACGCGACCACCAGGCGGCCAGATCCGGGGTCGAAGGCCAGCACATCGGGCCCACGCCCCACCGGGAAGGACGCGGTGACCTTCCGGGTCTTCAGGTCCACCACCAGCAGGACCGCATTCCCCTCGCAGGCTGCGAAGGCCAGGTGATGCTCGGCGTCAATCAGCAGCCCGTGGTTCCCCTCCGCGCCCGGGAGCGGGATGCGATCCACCACCTTCAGGGTTCTGGGATCCATCGCCACGAGCTGGTTCAGGGTCTGGACATTGCTGTAGATGCGCCTGGAGGCCGGGTCGTACTGGGTGTTTCCGACTTCCCCACCCATCGGGATGCGGGACAGGAGCCGGTGTGCCCGGGCATCTATCACGGCCACCTGGCAGCCTGATTCGTCCGAAACGAAGACCCGCTGATCGTCGGGATCGAAGGCGATCCCGTCCGGGAATTCGCCGACTTTGATGCGGGCGATTTCCTTGAGGGTCGTCGTATCCAGGACGGCCACCGCACCCTCGCCGGGAGCGCTGACGTACAGTTCGTGCCGGGAAGGGACGACGAGGACGCCGGTGCAGCGAGGGAAGCCCTTCAGCACCCTGATGACCTTCCGGTTTGCGGTGTCGAAGACCACCACCTCTCCGGCGCCCATGTGGTTCAGGTAGAGCCGGTGGGCGCCAGGATCGAGACAGGCGTAGTCGAAGCGCGAGCTGGCGCCCGGCAGCGGAATGTCCGCCACCGTTCGCAGGGGCCCAGAGCCCGCTGTCAGAAAACGGCAGGCCCAGCCGAGGAGAAAGAGCAGAAGGAAGCGCGGTCGCAGGTGCATGGCAGAACCCATCCCCTCGGCCAGTACACCACACCCACGCCGGCCCAGGCTCGGGGAGAACCCTCGTTCAGGCCGAGGACCGGGGATCCGTTCAGCAGTAGCCGGGCGGTGCCCCCCTGGGAAGGGGGACTGGGATACCCACGTACCGGGCGCCTCGGGTCCGGAAGCCCCTGGAGCAGCGGTCCCGTCCGCCGAGCATCCGAACGGCTGACCGGCAGCCTTGACCCGCTCCCGCAGGCCCCCTCCAGCACCTGGTCCGCAGCCAGAGCCGATGCCTATCCCCCCTTCTGAAGAAACATCCGGAGCAGCCAGATCCCCCAGCCGATCAGCAGCAACAGCGACAACAGGACCATCGGCCCGCCGAACAGGATCCCAACCCACAGCAGCAGCCCTAGCAACCGGATCATGGCGCCCCCCGATCAGCGTCAAGGATCGGTTCCAGGATTAGACAAATCCTGTCATGGAGCTGGGAAATGGCCTTGACAGGAGAGACCCGCCGCCTAGCATTTCCCCCGCATGTCGAGTGCCCCGTCCGGAGCCGGCAACCGAGCAAGACGCCACGGTGCCAAGGTCATTCCGACCCATGCGCGACAACCCAAGTCGAAAAAGGAGTTTCCATGACCCGAGCCCGCTGCCCGTCGCTCCACGGTATCCCTGGCAGGCCTTGGGGACCTTGTCGCTTACGGAAACACGAACGGTTTCATGAAAGCCATGCGTCAGCCATTGTCCATTCACCAGGCCCATGCTGGCTTGGGAGGCTGGCCATGGCCGTTGCGGGGTCATTCCTGACTGGGCAGCTTCTGAAGGCATGGTTCCGGGGCCTTCCCCGGGAAACCCGCGAGGCGCCAGGAGCCAGGTGGAGGGACCGTCCGGGGAGTCCCGTTCGTGCGTTCCTCGGCCATCCAGGCGGCGCCACCACCGGAGGGCTTCGATGACTTCCGGCCCGGCCCACGACCTTCCCCTCGAAGAAGCCCTCCGACGCCATGCCGGGTTCGATCGCAGCCCCGAAGTGCTCAATGTCCTCAACCACGCCGCCTGGGCCGCCTTCCATGCGCCCTGGGAGGCCCCGCAGGTGGAGTCCCCCATGTCGGATGAACCACAGGAAGACGATCTGGCCGAATCCCCCTCGCCCCGCGTCCAGACATTCACCCAGGCCATGCTCTCGGCCTGGATGGACAAGGAGGGTCTCCATTACTTCCAGAACCCCGACCGCGGACTGCTGGTGGATTTCAGATTCGGCCTGAAGTCCAATCGGAGCGTCACGCTGCGGACCTGGGTGTCCGGACGGAACAAGGACATCCTCACGATCAACCTCGTGTCCGACCGGCGGGTCCCACCCGAGGATTTCGCGCGGGCCCTGCGCCTCTGCAATGACTGGAATCAGGAGTTCCGGTGGCCTCGGGCCCTGGTGGAGCAAGATTACCGCACCACGGATGCCCTCGAGGATTCGCCGCCGTCCCCGGAGGACGTCGCCGCCCGGGAGGAGACGCACATGGCTCGCCTGTGCCTGGATTTCCAGATCCGCCTCCCGGAAGGCATCCACCAGGAGGCCCTCGAAACCATCCTGGATGACATCGTGAGCAGCTCCTGGGACTTCTGGCGCTTGGCCCACGACAAGTGGGGACTGTGATGAATCTGCTGCGGCCTACCTTCGACCTTCTGAGCGGCCCCTGGTCGGGCCTGTGGATCCAGGGACCCGAGCGGGGACACGAATCCCTGGACCTGGCGTTCCAGAGCGGCAACCTCCTGGGCTTCGGCTCGGACCGGGACGGCGCCTTCCAGATCAACGGAATCTACACGCCCTCCGGCGCCGCTGAGTTCGGCAAGGTCTACACGAAACCCACCCGGGTGGTTCCGGCCCACATGACCTACCGGGGCCAGTGGAACGGGAGATGCCTTGTGGGTCGCTGGACCGATGACAGTGACTCCCGTAACGAAGGTCCCTTCCGCATGTGGCCCGGCACAGGACCGGATCCGAGAGAGGTCCTGGAGGAGGAAGCGGATTTACCCAAGGCGCTCGAACGGATCCCGGTCACGACCCTGTCCAGCCAAGGAGCCCCGCACCGATGAACCTGTCCGACCGGAGCATCCGTCTCGCCCCCCGCCGCCGACAAGCTCCACAGCCTGCTCGAGGATCTCCGGCGGCATGGGCCCCGGGTGGGGAACCGATTCAGGGCCGGCCCCATCGCTCAGGCCTGCGCGGCCTTGAGGCCTGATTGGTTGCGAGATCATCGACCGCCTTGCTGTCCGTCAGAAAGGTCTCGTCAAAAGATTCATCGAGACTCTGGGCGAACACATCCTCCGTTTCGGGATGAAATTCGAATCGGGGCTGATCCGCACACCTTCAGTGGTCGAGCAAGAATGGCCCGATTCTCTGCTCAAACGGTACCCCTAGACTGTGCCCTTGGCCGAATTTGGCACCCTACCTCACCCCTAAGTGTTGACAAGTTATGACAAGAAAAAAGCCCCAGAACCTAGTGTTCATGGGGCTTTCATTTGTTGGTGGTCCCGGAGCGACTCGAACGCCCGACCCTCAGATTCGTAGGCTAGGGTAAATCATACATTTAAGGCCTCTCCAGGATCCCCTGGTGGGCTTTTTCGGGACGCATTTCCGCGCTCCCGATTGCCGATCGCCTTCACGCTACTCGGAACCGGAATCGCGCGTCGAGTTTTTTCTTCGGATCACCGCCCGACTGACACGCGGTGAACTCAGATCAACTGGCTCAGCAGGGTCAAGGCTGGCACCACCGTGGGCTTCTTGGCGGTGAAGCAGTCGACATCCTCGAATGGCAGGTTGAGAACCGCCTGGAAGGCATGGGGCGCCGCAATCTGCTCCTGGAAATGCGCCAGCGAGGGCGAGAGCCGCGTGTCGCTCTTCTTCGCCTCCACCAGGAACCACGGCTTCTGATCCTTCACCACGAGGAAGTCCACCTCCCGCTTCTGCTTGTCCCGGAGGTAGCGAAGCTCGAACTCTCCAAATCCGAGGTCGGTCCAGCCTTCCACGGCCTTCAGGAGATGGCAGGCGATCAGCGTCTCCGTCCGAGCCCCCT
>JAKAMQ010000219.1 GCA_021812805.1 Acidobacteriota bacterium | reverse complement strand
CGAGGCCCTGTCGCTCTACCTGCACATCCCCTTCTGCCCGCGCCGCTGCGCCTACTGCGGCTGCAACGTGGTGGTGAGCCCCCAGTACGATCCCGTCGAGGCCTACCTGGCCGCGGTGACGAAGGAACTGGACCTGGTCATTTCGCGGATGCCGGATCGCCGCAAGGCCCTGCAGCTCCACTGGGGCGGCGGCACGCCCACCTACCTGAACGCGGCGGATCTGGCGCGCACCTTCAACCTCTTCAAGGAGCGCTTCGAGTTCCTGCCGGGGGCGGAGATCGCCATCGAGGTGGATCCCACCTTCCTCGAGCCGGACCAGCTGCCGGCCCTGCGGAAGATGGGCTTCACCCGCGTCTCCTTCGGCGTGCAGGATCTCGACGAGGGCGTGCAGGCGCTCATCACCCGCGGCCAGACCTGGGATCACACCCTCACGGCCATGAAGCAGTGCCGCGAGCTGGGTTTCGACGGCGTGAACCTCGATCTGGTCTATGGCCTCCCGGGCCAGACCATGGACACCTTCCGCCGCACGCTGGAATCCACGCTGGAGCTGTCGCCGGATCGCATGGCCATCTACGGCTTCGCCTACCTGCCCAGCATCATGCCCTTCCAGCGCAGCATTCCCGCCGAGACGCTCCCCACGCCGGACCAGCGGCTGGAGCTGCTGCTCCTGGCCTCGGACATCCTGGAGAAGGCCGGCTACGTGGCCATCGGCATGGACCACTTTGCCCACCCCAACGATCCCATGGCCAAGGCTGTCCATGAAGGCCGGCTCATCCGCAATTTCATGGGCTACGCCGTGGCGGCGGGCACGGATCTCCTGGGCTTCGGCCCCAGCGCCATCTCCAATGTGGCCGGTGTCTATGCCCAGAACGAGAAGATCCTCGCCAAGTGGGAGCGATCCATCACCGACGGTCACCTCGCCGTCCACAAGGGGCACCGGCTCTCCGAAGAGGACGAACTGCGGCGCTGGGTGATCCACCACCTCATGGGCCACTTCGAGCTCCGCTGGGAGGATCTCAAGGCCCGCTTCGGCGTGGATGGCCCATCCTACTTCGCGGATGCGGTGGCCCAGCTCCAGGACGAGGTGCCCCAGGGTACCGTCGAGGTCCGCCCGGAAGGTGTCTTCATCACCCAGCTGGGGCGCCGGTTCGTGCGGAACCTGGTGCAGCCCTTCGATGCCTACCTGGCCAAGCTGAGCGCGAAGACCCCGTTTTCTCGCACGGTCTAATTCCGGTCGTATATCCGACCGTGACGTATTGAATCAGCTCCGCATCGGCCTACATTGAGGGGCAGCGGCGGTTCGCCAGACCGGGTGGTGGCCCTGCAGTCCGATCGCAGGCTGGATCGGTGGACATTTCTCCCGGCCGGTGGCCCGTCCGCGTTGCGCGGAGGCTCCCATGCTGCCCATCCTGCTCCTGCCGGCTCTGATCGCCCAGGCGCCGCAATCCGCCATCCCCGGCTCGGTGGAAGTCGCGCCCGGAGTCTTCGTGCTCAAGGGCACGCCCCACGAAGGTCTGTGCGAAACCTTGCAGAAAGAGCATGTCGTACGGGTGATTGATCTCCGCCGCGATGATGAGCCCAATGTGGATTGCGATTCCGAAGGCTCCCGGCTCCAGGCGCACGGAATCCAGTACCTGCGCTTCACCGTGGGGGGGGCGCCGACCATCGCGGACTTCGACTTCCTGAGAACCCTCCTGAATGATCTTCCGTCGGGCACCCGGATGCTCATCCATTGCAGCAACGGGAATCGCTCCGCTGCGGCGGTGGTGCCCTGGCTGGTGCTGGATAAGGGCAGGACCATCCAGGACGCCTTTGCCATTGCCCGCGAAGCGGGCCTGAAGGCGCCGGGCACGGAGGCTGCCATCCGGAAGTACCTCGCCGCGAACGGCCGAACCTGAGCCCGGGTTCAGGGTTTCTGGAAGAGCCCCTTCAGGACGTCGAGTGCCTGGGGTTGGCCGGCCCTGGCGGCCTTCTCGAACCATTGGCGGGCCGCAGTCTTGTCCTCCGCGACGCCTCGTCCCTGGTAGAGCCGGATGGCGAATTCGTACATCCCCTGGGCATCCCCAGCCTCCGCCGCCTTCTGGAACCAGCTGGTTGCCTCCTCAGTGGTCTGGGAACTGTACGCGAGAGAGAGCATGGCCTTGGGATCTCCCTGGCTGGCCTGTTTCAGCCAGAGGGGGTGATGGTGCCGATCTTCTTCCTCTTCCTGTTTGAACTTGGCCTGCCAGCCCGCTTCCGTCAGAGGGGCGTCAAGGTCGCCAGGGGACAGCCCCTGCGCATGCACGGCCACGATGAGGCCGTGTTTCAGATCAAGGGCGAAGCAGCCTTCCTGTTGCGTGGCGATCCAGAGGCAGCGGTCCCGGAGCGCCAGGGCCACGGGGACAAAGCCATCTTCCATGCTTCGCCACCCGTGTTCCGGGGGGAATCCCTGGTCCACCCAGGACCAGACCAGCGCATTGCCGATCCAGCTGGCCTGGACCTGGAGCTTCGGGGTGTTCCGGTCCCAGAGCTGGAGCCCCGGCGGCGTCCACTGCTTCCAGGTCCCCTTCTCCGGAAAGGCGGGCGGGGGCGTCGGATGGCACAGCTGCATCCGCAGCGGGTCGAGTGCCCAGGCGAACCCCGCAATCTCCCCGGAGCCCAAGCCGCCCTCGGGATCCACTTCCTTGAGGGGGAACCCGGTGCCGGGATCCACCTCGACTTTCAGCGCGGGCACGGGACGGACCACTTTGGCACCCATCGCCCTCGCCGCCTCGGGAAGGGGCGGCGGTGCGGGCTGTCCCAGGACCGGAAGCCAGGGGGTGTGGTGACTGGCGGCGGCCTCCCAGACCATGTGGGTGCCCATGTGGAAGCCCTCGATGAAATCCGCCCGCTGGCTGGCTGGAACAGTTCCGGAGGCGGCCCTGGCCGCGGCCTCCAGGGCCTGTTCACGGACCTCGGCGGCTGGGACCGGTGGCTTGCAGGCCACCAGTCCCAGCAGAAGGAGGATGAGGAGGATCGTGGACGATCGCATCGGCCTCAGTGCAGCCGGAAGGGCATGGTGAGCTTGAAGCGGGCCTGCACGGGCTTTCCATCGAGCACGGCAGGCTTGAACTTCCAGGCCGAGGCGTAGGCCACGGCGGTGGCGCGGAGTTCTTCAGGCCCCTCGATGGCCTTCGCGGATTCCACCCGTCCATCCCGGTCCACCAGCACCTCGACGATGACGGTGCCCGTGATGCCCTTGGCCTTGGCCTCGGCTGGATAGGCGGGCGGATCGGGGCGGTAGGTCACCTGGATCTGGTCGAACGGGAAGTCGTGGACGGCGGTGGCGTCCTGGTGGAGGCGGAAGGGCATGGTGAGCCTGAACCGGGCCTGCACCGGCTTGCCGTTCACCCGGGCGGGCTCGAATCGCCATCCTCTGGCGTAGTCCACCGCGGTGGCCTGCAGGGGCTCGGGACCGGAGACGGCCTTGGCGGATTCGACGCGGCCCTCCGTGCCCACCGTGACTTCGACAACCACGGTGCCGGTGATGCCCTTGGCCTTGGCTTCGGCGGGGTAGGCGGGCGGGTTCGGGCGATAGGCCAGCCGGATCTTGCTGGAGTCGAAATCGTGGATGGGCGCCTGGCGGTTCGCGGGGGGTTGGCGGGCGGCCAGGGCCGTCGCTCCGAACAGGGTGACGCCCGCGATCAGGAAGGTGATGCCGCGCAGGGACGAGA
>JAKAMQ010000218.1 GCA_021812805.1 Acidobacteriota bacterium | reverse complement strand
AAGGGTGACCGTGCGCCTGGACGCCTACCTCAAGAAGAGCCTGCTCATCAAGCGCCGGGAGCTGGCCAACCAGCTCTGCGACGAGGGCATGGTGCGCGTGAACGGGACGCCCCGCCGGGCGGGCCATGAGGTGAAGGTCCAGGATGAGCTCGAATTCCCCCTCTACAATCGGGTTCTGAAGGTCCGGGTGCTGGGCTTGCCGGAAGGCAACGTGCGGAAGGCGGACCAGTGGGCCCTGTTCGAGGTGCTGGAAGACCGTCGTCTTCCCGTGGAGCTGGCCTACGGCGACGAGGATCCCTTCAGCCCTCCGCCCAAGCCGCCCCGCAGCCATTGACATCTGTTGACCCTTGACCTCCCGCCGTCGCGCCCCGCGTGGCCGGCGGGAGGGCGACGCGGAGAACCCATGCCCGATCCCATCCAGCTCAGCCAGCTCAAGGAGGGGGATGCCTTCGCGGGCCTTCTCCTGGCCCAGGAGGCGACCTACAAGACCAGCAGCCGGGGCAGCGAGTACCTGGAGCTGAAACTGGCGGATGCCTCGGGCGACCTGAAGGCCTTCCTCTGGGACATCCGGGCCGTGGAGGGCGATCTGGAGGCCATCCAGCCGGATGTCTTCCTGTGGGCGAAGGGCACCGTGACCACCTACAACGGCCGCCTCCAGCTCAAGCTGGACAAGGTCCGCTTCGTGCCCGATGACCAGGTGGAGGATCTGGCCCGCTTCTTCCCCGTGAGTGCCCGTCCGGTTCCTGACATGCTGGCCGAACTGGACCGCGCCATCGCCGCGGTGGCGGATCCCTGGATCCGGCCGCTGCTGGTCGCCCTCTTCCAGCAGGATGAGGCGCTGCGCGACGCCTTCTCCCGGGCTCCGGCGGCCAAGTCCATGCACCATGTCTACCTGGGCGGGCTGCTGGACCATTCGCTGTCGGTGCTGGGCATGGCCAGCCGGGCCTGTGACCACTATCCCGGCCTGAACCGGGATCTGGTGGTGGCCGGCGTCCTGCTCCACGATGTGGGCAAGACGGCGGAACTCAGCTATCAGCGCAGCTTCGGCTACACCGATGCGGGCAATCTGCTGGGCCACATTTCCCTCGAGGCCGACTGGATCCAGCGCGAAATCGCCCGCATCCCCGGTTTCCCGGAACCGCTGCGGCTGCAGATCCTGCACATTGTGCTCAGCCACCACGGGCGTCTGGAATACGGATCCCCCGTGCTTCCCAAGACGCCGGAGGCCCTCCTCGTCCATTACCTCGACGATCTGGACGGCAAGCTGGAGGTGATGTTCCGTTCCATCCGCCAGAGGACGGGAGGCGCCTGGAGCCCCTTCAACCGGGCCCTGGAACGGGTGATCTACCTCGAACGCTGGCCCAGTGCGACACCTGTCCCAAATGGGACACCTGATTGACGAAATGACCGTAATTGGACATGCCTGAAGGCCTCCCGGCAGGATCGGCTAGGCAGTTCTGGGGAGCAAGTGGTTTGATTCCACGGCATGTCTCGCCTAATGGTCGGTAGAAAATTCCTGGCACGCCTCTCGCTGGAGAAACCTGAATCCCGAGGTGGCCCATGAAGTCGTCCCGCAAGGCCAAGCGCTATGATGATTCCGTCATGCCGGGCGAGTTCCAGGGGTTCGAGACCTTCTCCCAGTCGGAAACCGAGCTGGATGGCACCCTGGAGGGCTTTCTCCGGCGCAGCGGCGGAGGGGTCCAGCTGGGCCAGGTGGTGCTGGAAGTCCACGGCATGAAAAAATTGAGTTTTGCCAAGCTGAAGACCAAGGCCGAGAAGCTGTCAGAGCAGGTCAACTACCTGAAAGAACGGCTGGAGATCGTGGATCACGACCGGCGGGGGATGTACATCCAGCTGCGCAGCCTGCCGCCCTACAAGGACGACACGCAGATCCAGTTCAATGAGATCAGCCTCGGCAAGAACAAGATCGTGGTGAAGCGCATCGCCTTCTACCGCAAGGAGGAGGTCAAGCAGCAGGTGCCCCTGCAGCTGTCCGAAGGGGACTTGCAGCGCCTCCTGTCCGATCTTCGACAGGCCATTGCGTAGGCTCGACAAAGGGCGCCGTCGGCGCCCTTGTGATGGCCGCCGAACCGGAACGGCCGACTACATCATCGCCAGCCAGCTGCCGGTCTCGGCGCCGCGGACGGGGCCTTCGGGCAGGTCGCTCTCCTTGAACAGGAAGTGGCTGCTGTTCCAGCTGCCGCAGGTGTCGCAGCGGTCGGCATAGTCCTGGGTGCGATGGCCGCAGACGGAGCACTCGAAGCGGAGCTTCAGCACCCCGAGGTTGCGGAGCAGCTGGCGGTATTCGTTCAGGGCCGCGTCCAGGCGGCCGCGGCGGCTGTGGATCTTGGCCATGAAGAAGAACAGGATCGGGCTGTAGACCACCTGGCTCCGCACTTCCTGGAAGAGATCCAGGGCCTCGTCGAGGATCTCCAGGCGGTAGAGCATCTTGCCCAGGAAGAATTTGGCGGTGGTGGCGTGCTTGGAGGTGGCGGCCACCTTGCGAAGGAGGGCGAGACCGTCCTCCGGGCGCCCCAGCTGGATGAAGTAGTCCTCGATCTCCTGGAGGAAGGTGCCCTCGCCGGTTTTCCGGAACCCCTCCAGCCAGATCTCCAGGCCCTGGGCTTCCTGATCCTGGAGGATCATGCAGCGGCCCAGGCTGAGGTAGGCGGGAACGAACTCGGGGTCTTCCTTGAGCACCTGCTGGAAGACCTGGGCGGCTTCCTTGAACTGGTCCGCTTCCACGCGCGCCATGCCCACCTGGTAGCCCAAGGCGGCCCCCTGGCTGCGCTCCCCCTGGGTCAGCTCGATGGCGAACTGGGCCTGGAGCTTCTTGTGGGCTTCCAGCGCCTCCTCCCAGTTCTGCGCCTCCGTCTGCAGGGCGCGCAGCCGGCGCCAGGCCCGGAGCGCCTGCTTGGGATGTTCCGACGCGAGCTTGGTGAGGATGCTGATGGCGGAATCCGCATGCCGGGTGGCCATGAGGGCCTCGGCCAGCTGGTAGCGGGCTTCGATCTGTCCGGGCTCCTGGAGGCAGAGGGCCTCGTAGCGTTTGACGGCCCCTTCCGCATCCCCGGTCTTGAGCAGGATGTCCCCGAGCAGCAGCTGGGCGGGCACGTGTTCCGGACGCTGTTCGAGAACCCGCTCCAGGACTTCGCGGGCCTCCCGGTACAGCCCGTGCGCCGTGAGATCGCGGGCATCCTGCATCCGCTCCGAGATGCGCTTCACCAGCCGTGAATCGGCGGAGGCGTTCAGGCCCTTGATGAGACGGACGGCCTCCATGATGCCGGTGTAGAGCACGTTGAGGAAGAAGCCCAGCAGGAAGGTCAGGAGGATCAGGCTCTGCAGCTTGATGCTCTCCCCGAACACCATCACTTCACGGACCAGCAGTTCATGATTGGCGAGGTACAGGTTCCCCAGCACGGCCAGCACGAAGGCCATGAGCACGAAGAAGAACACATGGACGAGACGCATGGGCGGTCCCTCAGAAGCTGGGGCTAGCATGACACAGGTGGGGGTTGGTGCTCAGGCGCCCGCCTTGTCCACCCAGGCTTGCGCGGCCTGCAGATCCTCCCAGACGGCGCGGCGCACCTCGGGGGTGTACTGCCGGAGGACGTAGGCGGGGTGGAAGGTGGGCATCACCGGGATGTCGCGGCCGCCCACCTTGACCTGGCGCCACTGCCCGCGAATCCGGGT
>JAKAMQ010000049.1 GCA_021812805.1 Acidobacteriota bacterium | reverse complement strand
GGACCCCTTGCTTGTGTTGGCTCCGGAGGAGGGATTTGAACCCCCGACCTAGTGATTAACAGCACTGGTGTCCCCCGTTTATACGTGCTTTATACGCCTTTTCACACTAAATACGACACCAAAAGGAGGACTTAAGGCGAAAAATCATTCAAGGATCGGGGCACTTTCGCCGATACGAGGGTACACAGAGGGGACATGCCTTCGGAGAGGTCGAGATGAAAACCCGGGCCAAGCACCTTGCGTATCTGAATGACGCGAAGATCCGGAAACTGAAGCCGGAGGACAAGCCCTACACCGTCTACGACGAGGAGATCCGCGGGTTTTTCATTCGGGTCTTGCCGAGCGGAACACTTAGCTACGGGCTCCGGGCCAAGCGGGAAGGATCCAAGGTCAGCTACTTTTACACCTTGGGAGAGGTCGGTTCCTTTTCCAACCAGTACGCCAGGGAGTGGGCTAAACAGACTCGCCAGGCGGTCCAGGACGGCCGTGATCCCAGGACTGAAGCGGTCAACAAGCACACGGGGGTTACCTTCAAGGAAGCGTTCGAGCTCTTCAAGGCACATCAGGTCTTCAGAGAGAAGTGGACATCCGGTACCGCCAAGAAGTACTCAAGCCAATTCGAGCGGCATGTGTCCAAGGCCCTCAAGAAGACGCTGATCAAAGAGATCAATCTGGGACAAATCACCGACATTCACGATGCACTGAAATCGACCCCCGCCGAGGCCAACCGCCTGCGTTCGATGCTCAAAGTCCTCTTCAAATATGCGGAAAGGAAGGATTGGCGGCCGAAGGATTCCAACATCGTCGAGAAGCTGGAGCCTTGGGATGAAGAATCTAAGGGCATCAAGAACGGAGCCGGCTATGCCCTGAATGACGAGGAATACGCTTCCGTCATGGCCTACCTAGACCAGGCAATCACACGCCGAGTCGCGCTGCTTGCCCGCAGCAAGAAGGGGCGGCCCCTCCAGCGTCGCAAGAAGGATGAATTCCTTCCTGATATTTTCATTTTGTTGGCACTAAAATTCCTCGCACTCACGGGACTTCGACACCGCGAACCCCTGCACCTGAAGTGGGAGCACATCTTCGAGGAGAAGGGGATCATCAGGATTGAAGAAGCCAAAAATGGTTTCCAGACCAAGGACATCACCCCAGAAATCACCGAATTACTAGGCATAGCCCGGGATGCGGCGAAAGCGCTCGGGCGAGACGAATCCGAATGGGTATTCCCAAGCCGCAAATCAGATGGTGTGGCCAACGGTCGGTTTCATTACGGTCCGACGGTCAATCTGGAGAAATCATGGCTGATCATCCGTGAGCATCTCGGCCTAGGCAACGCCCATATTGTTCCCCACAGAAAGAAGAAGGTGGCCCCAGTCAGGATCCACGACCTGCGCCACACCTACGGCACCATAGCCTACCAAGCCATTGGCAATGCGGATGATGTCCAGAGGCTTATGAACCACGACCAGCGGGCCAGCACCGACATTTACATCCACCTTCTTGAAGAGCAGAGGAAGCAGGATGCCCTTACCGTCGGGGCAGCCATAAAGGAGAAATCCCTGAAGGCGCGCGCGTAGCTTGCACACTTTGATCAAACCATTGGACGTGTCAGTCCATGTCCCACATGGCCATCGTGGCGCTCGCGGCCATCCTTTCCTCCCTAACCTGATGGACGCTGATGCGCTTCGATCTGCTGCCGGTTTCTCTGGAAGGCCAAAAACCAGGTCTGCTCAGTGACCTCACAAATACCGGGCTAATCAAAGGGAGAACCTCAGACGAGGTCATGGCGTTTCTCCGTTCCCCCGGGTCGGGGCACGACACGCCGGAGTCCCCGCTCCCCATGCCTAGACTGAGAACGAACCGGGCAACCCAGCAAATCGGGTAGAGAGCGGGCAGGGCCACCGTGGCGCGGGATCAGGACAGCCGGCAGTGCCTGAACCGGAATGGGCTCGAAGACCTTGGACGCTGCTGCCCCGCCCACCTGGTCTTCCCCCAAATCTGAGAACCGTTTGAATAGTTCGGGTTCATCCCCGAACTCAGAGGCCTTCTTGCGTTGCCCGTCTGTGGCATAGACGAGGCCTAAATCGAAGTCCCTTCTGGAGCGGCTAGTTGAACGAAGCCGCTGTGCGGCGGGGGACGGTCGTATCGGCAGGCGGGTCGATAAAGACGGCTAGCGCGGAAGGGTGAAAGCAGGCTCCTTGGTCATCGCGGTGTAGTCGCACCGCCCATGACCAAGGAGGTGCTGCATGAAGGCAGTCAGTCTATCTTTGTCCCGGCTGGAAGGGGATCTGCAAATGGCAGATCGAGCCAAAGGGACCATCCAGCAATACCTGGCCTCGGCCCGGCGGTTCGAGGAATTCCTGGGCACGGATGTGTCCGAGGCAGAGCAGGAGGCCGTCCGGCGGTGGGTGGATCATCTCAGGACCCAGCCCATCGGCCCAGAGCGCTTGCGCTGCCACTACTCGGCCCTGAAGTTCCTCTACGGGCGGACGTTGGGACAACCCGAGAAGGTGGCGTTCATCTCGATGCCGAGGAAGGACTCGCCGCTGCCCACGGTGCTTAGCCCCGCTGAGGTCCAGCGGGTGCTGGACGGGTTCCTGGTCGCCAGGTACCGCGTGTTCTTCGCCCTGATCTATGCCACGGGCCTGCGGATCCGGGAGGCCAGCCTGCTGGAGACGCGGGACATTGACTCGATGCAGCAGGTCATCCACGTGCGGCATGGGAAGGGGGGCCGGGAACGGCTGGTGCCCATGAACTCGAAGCTCTACGGGTTGCTGAGGGCCTACTACAAGCACGAGCGCCCGCCCCAGCCCTGGCTGTTCACGAGCAGGGCCGGGAAGCCCATCTGCTTTGAGACGGCACGGAGGGCGCTGCTCTGCGCCTCCGCCGTGGCGGGCATCGGGAAGGTGGTCACGCCCCATATGCTTCGGCACTCCTTCGCCACGAACCTGCTGGATCATGGGACGGACCTGCGAAAGATCCAGGTTGTGCTGGGCCACGGCAGCATCCGGTCCACAACGATCTACACCCAGGTGTCCCCCAGCCAGATCGCCGCCGTGAGAAGTCCCATGGAGGATCTGAGCATGTGAAGCCGTGGGCTTCGCCCGCCCACGCTTCGACATCGCTGATATTGTCCGGATGCACCGGGAGAATCTGGAGAAGCACAGTTGCCTATCCAGGCTCCAAAAGCGCGTTCTGACGGCTATCAGCCGCTGCCGCACGGCCGTCCTCGGCGGCCACCTGGAGGTCTGTACCGGCTGCGGGCGGGAGCACCCGGTCTATAACTCCTGCCGGAACCGCCACTGCCCCAAGTGCCAGGCCTTGGCCCAGCAGAAGTGGATCGACGCACGAGCCGAGCGCATCCTGCCCGTGCGGCACTTCCATGGGGTGTTCACGCCACCGTTGGGGTTGCGGCCCCTGGCCATGCGGCACCCGACGGAGGTCTACACCGCGCTATTCCACTCCGTCAGTGAACTGCTGCTCGAACTGGGGCGGACGCACCTCGGGGCCACGCTGGGGTTGACGATGGTGCTTCATACCTGGACACGGGAACTGCACTTCCACCCGCACATCCACGTGCTGGTCACCGCAGGTGGACTCTCACTCGACAGGCAGAGGTTCTCCCATACCCGGAAGGACTTCCTGTTCCCCGTGAAGGTGATGGGCCGACTTCTGCGGGGGAAGATGCTGGATGCCCTGCGGAAGCTCTACCGGAAGGGTGTGTTCCCCGAACTGAAGCAGGCGGCCTTCAACCGCCTCATGGCCAGCCTCGCGGCCCACAAGTCCTGGGGGGTCTATGCCAAGGCTCCCTTCCGCCGCTCCCAGCATGTCCTCAGCTACCTGGGCCGTTACACCCACCGCGTGGGCATTGCGAACTCGCGGATCCTGGATGTGGGCTCTGACCATGTCACCTTCCGCACCAAAGGCCAGCAGACCGCGACCCTGCACCCAGTCGAGTTCCTGCGGCGGTTCGTCCAGCATGTCCTGCCCGACGGCTTCCATAAGATCCGCCACGCAGGTCTCTACGCCTCCGCTCTACCAGGCGGACTACTGGAAAAGGCCAGGGCGCTACTACCTCTGCCGAAGCCCTGCAAGAAAGCTCAGCCAGTGGCTGCTGATGCGCCGAGGACCTGTACCCATTGCGGGGGCATCATCCTGCGCCTGCCGCTGACCGCCATGGCACGCTCCCCACCTCAGGAGGCCGCATGCGTATAGGCCACCCAGGAGAGCATCACCCACCCCAATCCCTGCATCACGGCAGGTCGGGGAAGGTCTGGCTGCACCGCGACCTGGTGGAGTGCCTGGACCATCGTGCCCGCATCGGTTCCGCGAAAAGGCCCGCCGGACATGCACCTCTGGCTCATTCGGGCGTTACGCCAGACCCGATTTCCCCATAACGGTCTGCTCGTCCCTCGCCGCTCCGGGCTTGTTCAACATCGCCTTTCGCCGGTGGGCACCGCCGCGCCGACCCACCCCATCAACCGCGTCCCGCCACCGGCGAAATGCTCACTGTTTGGATGATGCCATCAACGGCGGTCGCGGAGATCTTCGGCGTTAGCGATGTCACGGTGGGCAATCGGTGAAATGAGGATGACATCCAGAAGCCGTGGAGGGGGTACCGGTTGTCTTGGTGGCTAACGCTCATCATCTGGTTCATCAAGTCCAGATTCCGTTTCATATTTCTCGCACTCGATTGGACGGAAAACCGGTTGTTCTTCGCACAGCCCGCTGAAATCAAACGGGAAATCGAGTCTGACCTGCCTAGACCAAGCCCCATGACTAAATTGAAGGCCTTTCACTAGGCTTGGAAGGCCAACCCCATCGACGCCAGTCATCAGGGTCCTCGCTGTCTCATTCGAGTTCTCTCCATCCATGAAAAGACCTTCCAATGCCCTGCTATCGGGAGCATCCCTCAAGCCGCCAATTGAAAAACGGAACAGCTTCAATCGAGACGACCAGTTCTCCTCAATTGAAGGGGTCCAAAGCTGTGGGCTACCTGTAAGGAGCCAGGCATAGGCGACGCCATAATCCTTTGCCAGCCCTTCCAAATTTGAATTCGGAACCACCAAGGTCCCCTCCATGACCGCAGACATGGCAGACCTATTGATCTCCAGGCGACGCATTGCCAGCCCTGTCCCATGGGCCTTCATCACCAGCATTAGCCGTCGCTGAACAGAAGGAAGGGGTTGTCCCACTCTAACCCCCAAGATTCCAGCCGGATTGACGCCTAAGACCTGGCAGGCGATTGCGATTTTCTCCGCGCTCATCGATCGTTGCCCAGACTCCCATTTGTTGAGGACAGAGCGACCTACCCCCATCTGGCGCGCAAGTTCGGCCTGGCTGATATGCAGGCCTTCACGCGCCTTCATCAGGCGGTATCCAATCGAAGACATTCTATTTTCTTTATTTTCAATGTTTACACATTCTGATTTTGCCCTTGCCATCGGCACCCCCTGTTGGCTGATCACACCCTATCACAATCATACGTGAAAATTTTGGCCAACCCTCTTGCCGAATGTTGTCTCTCCGCCTACACTACGATTCTGGCGTTCCCTGATGCGGGACGACAAACCAAGGAGCCCCACATGCATCACGTCCCTGACCTCACCCCCAGGCAGCGCAACAGGCTCATCGACCTGCTCGCGTCCTCCCCGACGGAGTTCGACTACTACCCCGACCTGCAGGCCGAACGGATCCGCCATGCCAGCACTTTCCGTACGGCGATCCTTCGGAGGAATGGCCGCCACGAAGTCTGGGTCCATGACTCCGGGGCCGGCATGTTCTGCGAGGGGACCTTCTCGAGCCGTTCCGATGCCCTCGAGGCCGAATCGATGGTGATCAGGCACGTCCTTGTCGTGATCGATTCCTACCTGGACTCCCAGCGTGACGAGGAGTGGCGTGACCGGCCCGCCTGCAACGTGGATTGGGCCTACCCCATGACCTTCACGGATGCTTCCGACTACATCCACGGGTGGACTCTGCTGGATGAGGAGGAACTGTTCGCGTTCCTCGATCGCTGGCGCTCCTGCATCTTTGAACCGCTGGAACCCGGTTCCCTCTACTGGTGGTCGCTGGTGGATGCCAATGGCCTCGAGTGCGTGCCCGTCCGTAGCCACAGGGGGGAGATCAGGCTCGAAGAACCCGAAGCCCAGCCCACGGCCTTCTGAATCTCAGCGGACCAGTCCTGCGGCTAGCAGGATGGCCTTCCACCATCGTCAGTGCGGAGCACCCGTGGCCTATTTCAGCCCAGATCCACGCATGGTCATCCTCAGGGGCCTCATCGCCTCCAAGCACGCCTTTCCCGGAAACGCCCCGGAGGCCCGTTCCCAGATCATCGTGGAGATCCTCCAGGAGGCCATCACACTGCTCACCCATCAAGTCGCGGATAACGATCTGTGGCGTGAACTTTTCGAATTGCTTGGCCAAGCACACCCCGCGCAGGACAGGTTCGACATTGTGGTTGCCGTACTGACGGTTCTTCATGACATCCACGACACCAATCCGAGCAACCTGCTGGCTTGGGCTCAGGCATGGATCCTCACGATCTCAACCGCCGATATCCACCCGGCTTCGCTCGTCCTATGTACTGCCCATAGGTTCCAATACCTGGGCCGTACTCTGGTCCCCTTCGTGAACATGTTCTATCCCCAGATTCATGTCTCCCGCCAGTTTCCGCCTTTCGTTCCTCATGGACAGTGGATGATCCAGCTCAATACTGACGTGGGCCCTCAGAACATCCTTGCTGTTGGGCATGTTGTGGCCAAAGAGGGGGGACGAGTCGGACTCACCAACCTGGGGGAGGGTTGGGTTGTCGGAGGTAATTTGGAGTTGAGGTGCTGCCGCGACCTGCAGCATCTCGGCCCCGCTTTGACTGTGTTGCAGTTTTTACGATTTGACGGCTGCCGCGCGCTGAACTCCTCTCAACAAGGAGTGAAGGTGGCTTTCAGGATCGAGGATGTGACGGGGTTCCATCGGGAGCGCAAGTCTGGATATTTGGGAATCCAAAGCAACATTGGGTTCTACATCCCAGATCGCAATGCCATGGAGTTGTTCCGATGGCACAGACACAAGGTATCGAGGGTGAGCATAAAGAATCCTGGGGCCGCGCTGCCGTTGCCCCACAGCTTTCTCCTGCTCCTCTAGCAGGAATACACCAAAGCCATATCCTCCGGGCTCCGGGCCCCTCCCATAGGAGTTTCCATGCGAACCACCGTCATCATCCGCAAGCAGAAGGAGGGTTACATCTCCACGGTTTCTGGCCGCTTTCGCGACGGCCACATGGCTTCTGACGCCGGGCTCACACCATTCGAGGCCGCGGCGACGGCCGGTCGCCTCATGATTTACTACGCCCAGCGCAATCCTGAAGGTGGTGATCTCATGGCACCTCCAGAGGTCATGGAGCATGTCCCAGACCATCTGCGGAGCATTCCGGTCCATGCGGATTAACAACCAAGCGGCACGCCCACGATGGCCCGAGTGGCGGATCACCTCCTCAGGATTCGAGGCCGGTTTTAGCCACCTTTAGAATTTGCTGTACCGATGGTTCACTGACGAAAATGTGATCATCCGACTTGGTAATCCCCGGGTCCGCCGACGAAGGTCTCCAGCCATTCTGATGGGCACGGCTTGAGCAAGTCCTGCAGGGCGTCAGGGTGGGTGAGTGGATCAAGCCAAGTTGCCCAATCGGCTCTGGCCAAGATCGCTGGCATACGGTGGTGAGGCAACCCGGCGATCAGCTCGTTGGGCTCCGTGGTGATCACGGTCGCCGTATCGTGGCCGCCCCCCGTCTCCGGGTCGGTCCACGGCCCCCACAGCCCCGCGAACACGAAGAGTCCGCCTGTCGTCGGAGTGATGGTACACGGCGTGCCCTTCTTGGCGCCGCCGATCTTCGGCCACTCGAACCAGGCGTTTACTGGGATCAGGCACCGGTGGGTTTGGAAGGGCTTCGAGTAGAGCCTCCCGGTAGCGATCCTGTCGGCGCGGGCGTTGAAGGTGAAGTATTCGTTGATGAATGCCCTGCTAGGAGCATTGGGCGGCAGGAACCCCCACATGTAGTTGGAGGCCACCCGGGTGCCGTCCACGAGGCGGACTCCGGGAATGGCGTTGGTCGGGGAGACGTTCGCGTTAGGTATGGCCCAGTCTGCGGTCGCCCCGGCGGCGCCGAGGTGCTCCAACACGAGACCCTCGATGCCCTTCCGAACCCCGACGCGACCGCACATCCTTGCCTCCACCCACGCGCCCACCATCATGCCCCCGCCCTAGCTGGTGAGGGCACTCGCCCAGGGCAATGCCTACCAGCCGCGGCCAGGGATCTTCTCGAAGAAGAAGGGTAGCGCGTTCGTTAAATTTTCGCCATTCTTGGGTCCCCCCCAAGTCGGGGTTGAAGGTTTGTCCATGCTGGCGGTCTGGGTCCCCGAGCTTCCCTTCCAGCTTGCGCGGCAGCGCGAGTCGGAGCTGGTTGGGCGCCCCTTGGGCTTCCGGAGCCCTGAGCAGGGCCGGACCCCCACGCTGTGGATGGTGGACCGGATCGCCAGGAAGGCGGGGCTGGAGCCAGGGGTGCCCGTGGACATCGCCCTGCATCAGGACCCCGGCCTCATCGTGCTGGACCCCATGCCTTCCACTTGGATGGATGCCCGGGCCTGCCTGGGTCGCCATCTGCTCGCCTACAGCCCCCTGGGTCGCCTGGGCCGGTTCGGCGAAGGTTTCGTAGACCTTCGCGGAACCGAGCGCCTACACGGCCCCGTGCTCGACGCTGCTGAGCGCCTCCGGATTGATCTCCTGAAGGTAGTGGGCTGGAATGCCCACGGTGGGCTCAGCCAGAGCCTGTCGGCCTCGCGGCTGGCGGCCAAGGCCGAGGATCAGGTGCGGATAGTCGAAGTGGGCCAGGAGGTGCCCTTCCTCGCGCCCTACCCACTCGGTGCCCTACAAGCTCTTGAGGCCCGGTCCAGGGAGCGGCTACAGCAATTCGGGCTCCACCGAGTCGTGCAGGTTCAGCCCATGACGGTGCAGGCCCTGGGCCGCATCATCCCCCCAGCGGAAGCATTCCAGGTGCTCCGCCAAGCACGTGGTGAGGACCAGGACCGGCTCCCGCCGCTGGAGACCGTCCAGGCGTCCGAAACCATCCGGAAGATCATCCTGCCCCCGGCGCACAAGCACGAACTTGGTCTCGCCTCGTGGGTGTGGGAGGTGGCGTGGGGGTGGCGCCTGGATGGCCGCTTCGTTCACCGCCTCCGCCTCTCCTGGTGGGATGTGGATGATCTCCACCACGTGCTGCCCTTCGGACTCAACGGCGAGGATCTCTGGGCCTGCTGCCGTGACCTCGAACTCCAGTTCATGGCCGAGGCCACCCGGCGCGTGCTCATCCAGCGTCTGGAGCTGGAGGCGTGGCTGGGGCCGACCCCCGGCACGCCTCTCATGCTTGCCGAAGACACCGCCCGGAAGAGGCTGGCACTCGAAGCTACAGCCCTACGACTCCATCGTCGCTTCGGCCAGCAGGCCCTGCGGCTGGGGGCCTAGCCGTGGCACTGGCCTTCGGCATCAGCGCCTACAGCCTCATGGAGGGCGTCTACCTCCCCGAGGACTTGGGCAAGCTGGCGCTCCGCCTCGGCTACACGGATCTCGTCCTCGTGGACCGTGGACTCCACGGGTTCCCCAGGATGCGGGAGGCCGCCGAGAAACTTGGCCTACGTCTCCATGTTGGCTGCCGACTCCCCCTGAGTGATGGCGAGGTCTACGTCCTGCCCATCGACCTCGGCGGCTACGCCGAGATGAATAGGGCCCTGACGGACATCGCCCACGGTCGGTCCTGGACATGGCCGGACCGCTGCATCCTGCTGGCCGACCGGTGGGGCGTGGCCTTGATGTTGAGAGACCAGGCCCCGGCCACCGAGTTGGTCATGATCCTCATCGGGGGTGGTGGCTGGCAGGTCGCCCAGCGGGCCCGTGCCGAGGGGATCGGGGTTGCGGGCCCCCAAGTGCTCCGGTTCCTCAAGTCCGAGGGCCTCGCCATCCACAAGACGAAGCGGGCCATCGCCATGAACGCCATGCTCCAGGACCTGAAGCCCAAGGACTACTGGGAGCCACGTCTGGCGGCGAAGACGTGCACGGCCTGGGAGCAGGCGCTGTCGGAGGAAGTGAACGAGGGCACCCGGCGACTCGAAACCCAGCTCTGCGGTTGGACGTTGCCGTGGGGGCGCTGGGTTCTCCCAAACCCTCCCAACCTCCTCCCCGGCCAGGATGTCGCCGAGCAGCTCTGGGCTGAGGCACGTGAAGGAATCAGCCGCCGCTACGGGGCCGTGGGTCACATCCGCTCCGTCGGATGATATCGTCGGGTCGCAACACGAGGTGCCACATGGCGGTCGGGGTGGTCCATAAAGACCGGGCGTCGAGGGGCCATACACGGGCCCCGGGCCTGCCGTGGGCCGAAAGGTTTCCGCTCCTGGCCCTGCTCGGCCTGTCGCTTTTCCTCCTGAGCTGCCACTCCCAGGACTACCAGGCTGTATCCCTTTCGGCGGGCCCGCCCCCGTCCCAGGCGGCGAGCCCGGGCCTCCGGCCGATCCGGCTGGGGTTGGCCCCCATCCTGTCGGTCCAAGGGAGTGGCGAGGCCCTTGCGGCACTGTGTCAGGCCCTCTCCAGGCAGCTGGGGCGGCCCGTGGTGCCCCTGCTGGGATCCGACTACCGGGAGATCAACGACATGCTGGGGCTAGGCCAGCTCGATGTGGGCATCGTGTGCGCCGGAGCGTACGCAGACCCAAGGCTGTGCAGGGTCTGCGAGCCCCTGCTGGTGCCCCTCCTGATCGGCGGCGGAGCCACTTACCAATCCTGCATCGTGGTTCAGGAGGCCAACCCGAGCCGGAGCATGGCGGATCTCCGGGGTGCCTCCTTCGAGTTCACGGACTCGCTGTCGCTGACGGGCTACATCCATCCCGTGGCCAGGCTCTGCGGCATGGGCGAGAGGCCTGGAACCTTCTTCTCGACGGTCGGGTTCAGCCACAGCCACGACCGCTCCCTGTCCATGGTGGCCGACGGCAGCGTGACGGCTGCGGCGGTGGACAGTTCCGTCTTCAGCGTCTGGAAGGAGCGCCACCCGGAGGCCGCACGGCGTGTGCGGATCCTGGAGGCTTCGGATCTCTTCCCATCCCCGCCCATTGTCGTGGAGAACCAGCTCGGGGGAGAGCCGAAGGAGGCCCTGCGCCAGGCCTTCCTGACCCTGGCGACCCATGCGGAAGGGAAGGCCATCCTCCATAAGCTCGGCTGGACGGGCTTCCAGCAGCCCGATGCTGCCTGGCACCGCCGGATGGACCGCCTCAACCGCCTGTTCGGGAAGCTCCGTGCCAAGAACTGCCTTGCATCTTAGGGGCCGGATCCTGGCCCTCCTGGTCATCGGGGTGGTGTTGTTCGGCTCGGTGAATGCCTGGGTCTTCCGCTCCGTCATGCTCCGCAGCCTGCGGTCTTCCCTCCAGGTCCAGGGCCAGGCCCTGGCGGAGCTTGTGGCCGACCAGAGCGAGCCCTTGCTGCTGCACCGGGACGCGCTGGGCTTGGATCGCCTGCTGGCGGCCTTCCGCGCCCGGTATGCGGAGACCTTCTACATCGTCGTCTATGATGGGAATGGCGCCCCGGTGGCCAGCACCTTCCCGGCCGGGGCGCCCGGATTCCTGGCCTCGCCCCGCCCGCGGGGATCGGGCTCGCTCTACCAGGCTGAGGGCACCTACTTCCAGGATTTCCAGGCACCCATCCTCGACGGCACCCTCGGCACGGTGCGGCTGGGCCTCGCTGAGAACGCCATCCGCGACCGGGCCGCCTTCGGCGAAAGCGCCATCCAGGCCATGGTGGTGCTCTTCTTCCTGGCGGGTGTCGGTGGATCCTTCCTCATCGCCCAGGATGTCCACCGGGACGCGCTCCGGCTGTCCGCCGCCGTGCAGGCCTTCCGGATGGAGGGACCGGTGCCGGTCCTGCCGGTGAACCGGCGGGACGAGATCGGCCTGGTGGCCCGGGCCGTCCAGGACATGATGGGCCGCCTGAAGGGGCTCCAGCAGGAGAACCTGGCCCTGGTGGCGCGCTTCCGGGATGCCGACCGCATGAGCAGCGTCGGCCTGATCGCCTCGGGGCTTGCCCACGACATCAACAACCCGCTGTCGGGCCTCCTGGCTTCCCTGGAACGGCTGTCCCGGAAGCCGGACGACGCGGCGCGGGTGGCCGCCTACCTGCCGCCCATGATGGAGGCCGCCCGCCACATCCAGGAGGTGCTCCAGCGGCTGCTCCAGTTTGTCCGCAACCCCAACTACGAGGAAACCGAAGTGTTCCTTGGCGACGCCGCCCAGCGGGCCCAGATGCTGGTGGCCCATAGCCTGCCCAGCGGGGTGGCCCTGCTCATCGAGATCCCCGCAGGGCTTCCGCCGGTCCGCTTCGATCCCGCAGGGCTCCTCCAGATCCTGGTCAACATCCTCATCAATGCGGCGGATGCCATGGAGGGCCGCCAGGGTGAGATCACGGTGCGCGCCGGCATCGAAGGCGGCCGGGTCACCCTGGCCGTCGCGGACGAAGGCACCGGCATGCCCCCCGAGGCCCTGGCCCGGGCCTTCGATCCCCTGTTCACCACCAAGCCCCCGGGCCGGGGCACGGGTCTCGGCCTGGCCATCGCCCGCCAGATGATGCGGGACCATGGGGGAGACATCGAGCTGTCGAGCGTGCCGGGCGAGGGAACCAGCGTCTCGCTCCGCTTTCGATCAAGGGAGGTCTGATGCGCATCCTGGTGGCCGAAGACGAGACCCTCCTGGCCATGGCCCTGCGCGATGACCTCCTCGAAGCCGGCCATGCGGTGGAGGTGGTCGGGAATGGTCTCGACGCGTGGGAGAGTCTCCAGCGGAACCCGCCGGAACTCCTGCTGTCGGACGTGCGCATGCCGGGCCTCGATGGCATGGGGCTCCTGCGGAGGGTGCGCGAATCCCGGCCGGGACTCCCGGTCCTGCTCATGACCACGTTCGGCTCCGTGAAGGATGCGGTGGCCGCCCTCCAGGCGGGGGCTTCGGACTACCTGGTGAAGCCCTTCGAGCGGGAGGAACTGCTGGAACGGGTGCGCCGGACGGCGGAGCTGCTGGACCTGCGCCGGGAGAAGGCGGAGCTGGAACAGCAGGTAGCCCGCCTCACCCGGCCGGGGCTCTTCCTCGGCACGGCCCCCGCCATGCAGACGGTGTGGGCCACGGTGGACCGGGTCGCCCCCATGGAGGTGGACATCCTCATCCAGGGAGAGACCGGCACTGGCAAGGAGGTGCTCGCCCGGGCCATCCACGCGGCCAGCCCCCGGGCCGACCGGCCCTTCATCCCCGTCTCCTGCGCGGTTCTGTCCGGGACGCTCCTGGAGAACGAGCTGTTCGGCCACGAGAAGGGTGCCTTCACGGGCGCTGACAAGGCGGCCATGGGACGCTTCGAGGCCGCTGCCGGGGGCACCCTCTTCCTGGATGATGTGGATGACATCCCCCTCGACACCCAGGCCAAGCTGCTCCGGGTGATCCAGGAGCGGGTGGTCGAACGGCTGGGCTCCGTCCAGGGCCGTCCGGCCGATTTCCGGCTGATCTCGGCCACCAAGAGGGATCTGGCCCAGCTCGTGGCCGAGGGCCGGTTCCGGCAGGATCTCTTTTACCGTCTTCACGTCATCCACCTGGTGCTGCCCCCCCTCCGGGAGCGCCGGGAGGACATCCTGCCCCTGGCCGGCTTCTTCCTCCGGAAGTTCGCGGGCCAGCGCCCGGGCCTCCTCCCGACCTTCCACCTCCAGGCCACGGCCCGGTTGAGGGCCCACGCCTGGCCCGGCAACGTCCGGGAACTGGAACACGCCGTCCAATCGGCCCTGGCCCTGGCCAGCGGTCCCGTGATCCTGCCGTCGGACCTGCCCCGGACCCTGGCCGCCGCGCCCGAGCCCCCTCCGCCCGGGGACCCGGCCCCTCCAGGGGGGAGCCTCCCCAAGGGGCCCGTTTCCCTGGACCAAGTGCTGGCCCAGACCGAGGAACGGCTGATCCGCTGGGCCCTGGACCGGGCCAGTGGCAACCAGTCCGAGGCCGCGACCCTTCTGGGGATCCCCCGGAGCACCCTCCAGTACCGGGCTCGGCGCCTGGATCTCCCGGGTTTCGGCAAGGGATAGCCTGCGCGGCGCTGCCCAATTCCTGGCAACGGTTCCGACATTCGGCAGGGGCGCCGAAGGCTGGTGGGGATTGGCCGCCTCCGCCTGTGCGCGGCCCCGGCGCGGGAGCTGGCGTCGTCATCTGCCGGGATTTGGGCGGAGACCCAACGGAAAAAGTCTGTTTATAAATTTTACAATATAACAACTTATATGTTAAATAACCTGTTGGCCTCATTTGTGCAATAGGTGACCCGGAGGTTCCCTCGATGCATCCAGCCCAACTTCCCCACCCCTTTGGGTCCACCTACAGGAGCTAGCCATGGACGAATCCACCCAGGAGATCACCACGGCCACGCGCCGGGATTTCATCGAAAAACTCGGGTCCACGGTCTTTGCGGGCCTCGTGCTCGGCGGCGTGAAGCTCGCCGCGAAGGGGACCGAGGCCGCATCTTCCGGCGCCGTTCCCATGCCTGCCTCCCCCTTCAAGATCGCGGATCACGCCGACCAGGATGTGCTGATCCGCATGCAGGCCGAATTGGAGCGGGCCATGAAGAAGGCCCCCAAGGAGCGCCGCTGGGGGATGGTCATCGATACGCGCAAGTGCATCGGATGCCATAGTTGCACCGTGGGTTGCGTCATGGAGAACAAGCTGCCCCCCGGCGTGGTGTACCGCCCGGTGATCGACGAGGAGCGCGGCGAGTACCCCAATGTAGCGCGCACCTTCACGCCCCGGCCCTGCATGCACTGTGAAGATCCGGGATGCACTCCGGTCTGCCCGGTCCAGGCCACCTACAAGCGGGCAGATGGCATCGTGGTCGTGGACTACGAGGTGTGCATCGGCTGCCGCTACTGCCTCACGGCCTGCCCCTACCAGGCCCGGACCTTCGACTTCGGGGAGCACTGGACGGAAAATGCGGCCAAGGGCGCCGACGGGGCCTTCGCCCTGGCCTCGGGCCGGGCCTACCAGAACCCGCCCAATTTCGAGTACGGCAAGCACTATGAGCGTCGCGGGGATGAGAGCCCCATTGGCAACGCCCGGAAGTGCACCTTCTGCACCCACCGCCTGGACGAGGGGATGCTGCCCATGTGCGTCTCCACCTGTGTGGGCCGGGCCACGTTCTTCGGCGACCTGAACGATCCCAAGTCGCTGGTGTCCGAGCTGGCCGGAGCCGCCAACGCCTCGGTCCTCAAGCCCGAGGCCGGCACCCATCCCAAAGTCTTCTACCTGAGCTAGGAGGGCACGATGAACCGAAACGCCAAAATCCTCTGGGCGATCTGGATCCTCCTGGCCCTCCTGGGCGGGATCGGCCTGATCGAGCGCCTGGTCCTGGGGCACCGACTCGCCGCCTACTCCAGCTATGTCCCCTGGGGCATGTGGGTGTCCGCCTACATCTTCTTCATCGGCCTGTCCGCGGGCGCCTTCCTGCTTTCCAGCCTGGTCTACGTCTTCGGGGTCCACAAACTGGAGCGCATCGCCAAGCTCGCGCTGTTCGTCGCAGCCACGACCCTGATCATGTCCCTCGTCACCATCTGGTTCGATCTGGGCCACATGTGGCGGGCCTACGAGGTCATCACCCGGCCCCAGTTCCACTCGATGATGGCCTGGATGATCTGGCTCTACAGTGCCTATTTCGCCCTGCTTCTCGGGGAGCTCTACTACGCCCTGCGCAGGGACGTGCAGAAACTGAGCCCGGCGGACGTCCAGGAGGACGACCGGAAGCTGAAGCGCCTGGCCACCATCGGGATTCCTTTGGCCATCGCCTTCCACGGCGGTGTCGGCGCCCTGTTCGGAACGGTGTCGGCGCGCCCGTTCTGGCACAGCCCCATCTACCCGATCATGTTCCTCGTGGGGGCCCTGTTGTCCGGCGGTGCGCTCGTGACCTTCATCGTGAGCCAATTCTGGCAGGAGAGGGATGCCGCCTGGCTGGACCTGCTCCAGTTCCTCAGCAAGATCGTGCTGGCGTTCCTGCTCTTCGACCTGCTGCTGGAGTGGGCCGAGTTCTCCATTCCGCTCTGGTATGGCGTGGGACCAGAGGCCAGTCTCGTCAAGTTCGTCCTTTTCGGGCCCTTCTGGTACGTGTACTGGGTGATCCACATCCTGCTGGGCGTGGTCATCCCTGTCTACTTGTTGGTGAAAAAGTCAGACGCGAAATCCATCGGCCTCGCCAGTGCCCTGGTGGCCGTGACCTTCTTCGCCATCCGCCTGAACCTGGTGATCCCGGGCCTCGTGACGCCTGAATTGAAGGGTCTCGAGCATGCCTACGTGGATCCCATCGGGAACCACCTCTCCTACCACTACCTCCCAAGCTTCTTCGAGTGGCAGATCCTCATGGGTGTGGTGGCCCTCGGCATCGCCATCTTCCACCTGGGGCGGCGCTACCTGCCCCTGGTCCCGAATTCCGCCAGCCACGAGGTGTCGAAATGAAACTCTCCCGCCGCGACGTTCTCAAGGGCGGCGCCCTGGCCGGTGCCGGTGCCCTGCTCGGCAGCGAGGGCAATCGCCTGATGGCCGCCATCCAGGCCTCCGGTCCCGACGGCCATGATGGCTATGATCTGGCTCAGCCCGAGAACATCCTCTTCTCCCAGTGCCTCCAGTGCAACACCCAGTGCACGGTGAAGGCGAAGATCCAGAACGGGCTCCTCGTCAAGATTGATGGCAACCCTTACAGCCCCATGTGCATGCAGCCCCAGGTCAGCTACGACCTGAGCCCCCAGGCCATGGCGAAGGTGGATGGGCACCTCTGCCCCAAGGGCCAGTCGGGCGTCCAGACCATCTACGATCCCTAC
>JAKAMQ010000217.1 GCA_021812805.1 Acidobacteriota bacterium | reverse complement strand
CTTCGTCTCATTCATCCAGGTATTTCAGGCGAGGTGCACTAGTGGTGCCCGCGCGAAATAGCTGGATCATCCGCCACGCCCGTGGGCACCACGTGGCGGGGGTCTGGGGGCACGCCAGTGCCCCCAGCGGGGTGACAGCCCTGGCGCGTCTGTGCGCAAGGGCGCCAGAGGGGCCATGCCCCGATGGAAGTGCACCTCGCCTTCGTCTCATTGATCCAGGGATTTCAGGCGAGGTGCACTAGACGGGGATCCACGAGGGTGGATGCCGCAGCCCGAACGCGAGGGGGCGGTCCCCCTTCGCTCGTGCTAGCACAAAATCGAGGCTGGACCCAAGGTTCACCTGGCGCCATGCTTGTCCGTTGGCCGGGACTCCGTCGAGAGCCTGGACCGGAGGGAGCATGCTGCGTCACTTCCTGCTCGGAAAGATCCATCGTGCCACGGTGACCCGGGCCGACCTGGACTATGTCGGCTCCATCACGCTGGACCCCCTGCTCATCGAATCCGCCGGGTTCCTGGAGAACGAGAAGGTGGACATCTACGATGTCACCAACGGTTCGCGTCTCTCGACGTATGTCATCCCGGGAACGCCCGGCTCCGGGGAGGTCGGCATCAATGGCGCCGCCGCCCACCTGGTCCAGAAAGGGGATCTGGTCATCATCGCCGCCTACGGCTGGATGACCCCCGAGGAACAGGAAACCCATGCCCCCCGGGTGGTCTTCGTGGACGGGCGCAACCGCATCACCGAGGCCCGGACCCAGGAGCGGACTCCGCTCTGCGCCCAGGCCTTTTCCGACTAGGAACCCCCGGCCCGGATCCTTGCCGGAGGCGGAACCTTTTCACCGGGCACCGGCATCCAAGGCTCATGGTAGAAAAGAGTTGTCCCGCGGCCTGGCATGGCCCTGGGGTCCGCGGCAGGGCATGGCGACCCTCCCGCACGGTTCTGAAAGGCTGGTCCCATGGAAGTCCGGAAGTCCCTGGTGGTCAATGCGACCCCCCTGGAGACGCGCATCGCCCTGCTTGAGAACGGCCAGCTCTGCGAGCTGTTCATCGAGCGCACGATGACCCGCAGCCAGGTGGGGGATGTCTACAAGGGCCGGGTGGCCAAGCTGCTCCCCGGCATGCAGAGCGCCTTCGTCAACATCGGCGGGGCGAAGGATGGGTTCCTCTACCTCGATGATCCCGTCGCCCACCGTCTTGCGGGGGATCTGGGCCCGGAGGAGGAGGGCGAAGGTGCCGAGGAGGCCGCCGTGGAGGATCTTCCGCCCGCGCCGCCCCCGCTGCCGCCCCTCAAGGAGGGCGAGGAGACGCTGGTCCAGGTGGTGAAGGATCCCATCGGCTCCAAGGGCCCGCGCCTCTCCCGCCACCTCAGCTTCCCGGGGCGGTTCCTGGTGTTCATGCCCGGCATCGAGCACATCGGCATCTCCCGGAAGATCACCGATCCTGAGGAGCGCGAGCGTCTTCGCGACCTCATCCGCAGCCATGCCCAGGCGGGCGAGGGCTTCATCGTCCGCACGGCGGCCATCGGCGAGAAGGATGAGGATCTGGTGGGCGATGTGGCCTTCCTGCGCCAGATGTGGGAGGAGATCCAGACCCAGGCCGCCCGGGTGCCCCCCTCGCGGCTGGTGTGGCAGGATCTCCGGCTGCTCCAGAAGGTGCTGCGGGACATCTTCCGCGAGGAAGTGGCCAGCTTCTGGGTGGATGACGCCGCCACCCATGCGGAAGTGGTGGCCTTCGTCGAGAAGCTGCACCCCGAGTGGGTCAACCGGGTCAAGCGCTTCACCTCGGATCTGCCCATCTTCGACGCCTTCGGCATCGAGCAGGAGATCGAGGCGGCACGCCAGCCCAAGGTCTTCCTCAAGCATGGCGGCTCCATCGTCCTCAATCAGACCGAAGCCCTGGTCAGCGTGGACGTGAATACCGGCAAGTTCGTGGGCAAGAAGGATCTGGAGGAGACGGTCTTCCTCACCAACCTCGAAGCCATCCCCGAGGCCGTGCGGCAGCTGCGGCTGCGCAACCTGGGCGGCATCGTGGTCATTGACTTCATTGACATGGTGGACCCGGCCCACCGGGAAACCGTGCTGGCGCGGCTCCAGGAGGAGCTGAAGCGCGACCGCAACCATGCCCGCGCCGGCGCCATTTCCGAGTTCGGCCTGGTGGAACTGACCCGGAAGCGCACCGGGCCCTCCCTGGAGCGGCTGCTCACCCAGCCCTGCCCGGCCTGCGCCGGCACGGGCCGCCTGGCCAGCCCCGAGACCGCCCTCCTGAAGGCCTACCGGGAGCTGGTGCGCCTGGGCGAACGCCTGCGGGGCGCCCGGGTGCGCCTGACGCTCCACCCGGATCTGGCCGCGGGGCTCCACACCGAGGCCCGGGAAGGCCTGGCCCAGCTCGCCCAGCTCCTGGGTGCCCGGGTCGAGTGGATCGAGCGGCCCGACGCCCCCCGCCAGGCCGTGGGCCTCGAACTGGATCTCCTGGACCAGGACGGCGCGTCGGCCTGAGGCTTGTGGTAGCCTTGGAGCTTCGAGGAGCGTTGCGAGGCGGTTTTTCCGTCCCAGGCTCGAACCCGGCTGGAGCCGGAGGGAACAACGGCGCTCACCCTGCAAATCAGACGGATTTGAAGGGTGAGAGGAGAAGCCGTGGTAGCCCGCCCATTCCATTCCGGTCCCCATCCCTGGGAGCGCCCATGAGCCTGCTGGTCATTGGCAGCGTCGCCTTCGATGACCTGGCCACCCCCTCGGGAACCCGGAGCAACATCCTGGGCGGGTCCGCCAGCTACTTCTCCCTGAGCGCCAGCCATTTCAAGCCCGTCGAGGTGGTCGCCGTGGTCGGCCAGGATTTCGGTCCGGAGCACTTCAAGGTGTTTCAGGACCGGCCCATCGGCCTGGAAGGCCTCGTGCAAGTGCCTGGGCAATCCTTCCGCTGGAAGGGCCAGTACGGGCAGGATCTGAACGAAGCCGAGACCCTGGACACGCAGTTGAACGTCTTCGCCACGTTCCAGCCCGTCCTTCCCGAGAAGAGCCGCACGGCGCCCTTCCTGTTCCTGGGCAACATTGATCCCGTCCTCCAGCTGAACGTGGTGAACCAGATGGCCCGGAGGCCCCGCTGGGTCGCCCTGGACACCATGAATTTCTGGATCGAGGGCGCCCGGGAAGCCCTGCTGGCCGTCCTGAAGACCACCGACATCCTGCTCGTGAACGAGGCGGAAGCCCGCAGCCTCAGCGGAGAACGCAACCTCGTCCAGGCCTACCGGAAGATCCGCGATCTGGGACCGCGCATCCTGGTGGTGAAGCGGGGCGAGCACGGCGTCTCCCTGTTCACACCGGACGGCTGCTTCATGGCTCCGGCCTTCCCCCTGGAGCACGTCCAGGATCCCACGGGCGCCGGAGATACCTTCGCGGGCGGGTTCCTGGGCTACCTGGCTTCCGCCGATGCCCTGGACCTCCAGAGCCTGAAACGGGCCACCCTCGCGGGCACCGTCATGGCCAGCTTCACCGTGGAGGCCTTCGGGACCGCGCGCCTTGAAACGGTCACCCCCGCCTGCATCCAGGAACGCATGCGCCTCTTCACGGACATGATCCACGTCTCCCACCCCTCGTCCAACCCCACCCCTTGGAGCCTCCGATGAATACGGACAAGCACCTCTTCACCTCTGAAAGCGTCACGGAAGGCCACCCGGACAAGATGGCCGACCAGATTTCCGATGCGGTTCTGGATGCAGGCGGGGGTGACCGGTTCAA
>JAKAMQ010000216.1 GCA_021812805.1 Acidobacteriota bacterium | reverse complement strand
TCTAGAAATGGGCAGTCAGGCTGGCGCCCAGGGCCATGTCGGCGGTGTTCCCCCAGTGGGTGATGTTGTTCATGTAGTGGAAGGTGAGCGTGGTGCGTCGCGTCCAGTGCCAGTACACGCCCAGGTCGTGCTGGAGGCTGGGCTGATCGAAGTGCTGGTAGGGCTCCGGGTGGAGGTAGCCGCTCTGCCAGTAGAGTTGAAAGAACGGCTGGACCCTCCGCCATTTCCGGTATTCCCAGGTGGCGTGCAGTCCCACGCCATCCCGGAAGCCGATGCTGTTGTAGGCGGGGCTGCCGTGGGGGCGATGGACGTAGCCTCCGCCGAAATAGAACACATGCCGCGCAGCCGCCCGCCACTGGGCCGTGAGGCCGTAGGTCTGATCCCAGCCAGACTGGTACACATCGTAGGTGTGCGTGAGCGGAGGCTTGAGGCTGAAGGTGGCGGACAGCGTCCACTTCGGCGTCTGGAGCAGGCGGTGCGTGAGCCCCAGCACCGGATCCTGCGTTTTGCCGAGTACCCGGCTGTTGTTGTAGAAAGTCACTTTCCCGTAGGATGCCACCGCCAGAGTGACCTGGTTCTGGAGCACGAGATCGCGGCCGAACTGTTCGAAGCCGATCTTGTGGAAATCCTCGATGAGAGGGTCGAGGAATCCGCCGGTGTGATTCTGGACCGGGAACCGGAACCAGAGATCCGTACGGTCGGTCAGGCCGTACCGCCCCTCCAGTTCAAAGCGGGCGATCTCCTCATCGAAGAAATACAACGTCGGAATGTTCGGGTACTTCGCGGCGGCGGCCTCGAACACCGCGCGGGTCACATCAATCCTGCCCGTGACATCTTTCGGCGGATTCTGCTCGAAGATATCGGAGTACTGAAACGTGTTCGCCTCCACCCAGTGGAGCGACCAGCGCCAGTGGCCCCTGCCGAGGGGCACAGGATCCACCGGCTGGTAGGCCATGGTCGGCAGGTACAGGGGGAACATTTCCCGGGTGGGGAAGGGGCCCATCTCGTGGAGGGGCTCCTCCGCACTGAGGGACACGACGATGAGAAAGGCCAGCGCCGCCCGACGCATCATCTGACCGGGGGCTCAGGCCTTGCTGTAGTCGTAGAAGCCGCGGCCGCTCTTCTTGCCCAGCCAGCCGGCATCCACGTACTTGATGAGCAGTGGGCAGGGGCGGTACTTGGGATCGCCCAGGCCCTCGTGCAGCACGTTGAGGATGAAGAGGCACGTGTCGAGGCCGATGAAATCCGCCAGGGTGAGGGGCCCCATGGGATGGTTCATGCCCAGCTTCATGATGCCGTCAATGCTTTCCACCGAAGCCACACCTTCGTAAAGCGCATAGATGGCTTCGTTGATCATGGGCAGCAGCACACGGTTGCTCACGAAGCCGGGGAAATCGTTGCAGGCGATGGGGGTCTTGCCCAGCTTCTTCGAGAGCTCCATGACAGCCTCGAAGGTTGCTTCGCTGGTGGCCAGGCCGCGGATGATTTCGATGAGCTGCATGACCGGTACGGGGTTCATGAAGTGCATGCCGATGAAGGCGTCGGGCCGTTTCGTGACAGCCGCGAGCTTCGTGATCGAGATGCTGCTGGTGTTCGAGGCGAGGATGGCGCCCGGACGACAGACCTTGTCCAGCGTTTCGAAGATCTGCTTCTTGATCTCCCATTTCTCGGTGGCGGCCTCAATGACGAGGTCGCAGGCGGCCAGATCCTCCAGGCTCGTCGTGGTGCGGATGCGGCCCAGGACGGCGGCCTTCTCATCCGCCGTCATCTTGCCCTTGTCCACGCCCCGCTGGAGGTTCTTGTCAATGGTGGCCACGCCTTTGGCCGCGAAAGCCTCTGTGATGTCCTGCATGAGGACCGGGTAGCCCGACTGGGCGAAGACATGGGCGATGCCATTGCCCATCTGGCCTGCGCCGATCACACCGATGCTCTTGAATTCAGCCATGGGGTGCCTCCCGTTGCATCCAGCATAGCGTCCAGGCGCTCCGATCCGTAGCATGGAGGGGATTCCCGGAGTTCCCTTGGCTGCCTCAAAGATGCGTGTGGACTGGTCGCTTCTGCTGCTCCGCCTGGCCGTGGGCGGCATGGCCCTCCTGCAGGGATTCGGGATGCTCCGCCACGCCCATGCCATTCCCAGCTTCGCCCACGCGCTGGGCCTGGGGCTGGCCCTGCTGGACATGATCTGCGGCTTGCTGGTGCTCCTCGGCCTCTGGACCTGGGTTGCTGCCGCTGTCCTGGCGGGACTGGCGGGCTGGCCCCTGGCCTTAGGCTGGGTGCATGGCGCGGGGGCGCTTTCCAACCCGGCCGGCCTGTTCCGGTTGCTGACGGCGTTGGCCTGCGCCCTTGGCGGCGGCGGTAAATGGGCTGTGGATCGGTAGGAGCGCGTCCATGTTGCGACCCCCGATGCACGAGACGCTGTGGGCCTTTGATGCGGAATGGGTGCCGGATCCCGCCACGGGGCGCCGGGTGCTGGATCTGCCCGGAGAAATGTCCGACGAGGCGGTGCTGGATCGCCTCTGGGCCTACGGTGGGGCCACGGAAGCGGAGCCGCGTCCTTATTTGAAGACCATCCTCTGCCGGGTGGTGTCCATCGCGGCGGTGATCCGCACCGTCAAGCACGGCGAGGTCCAGCACCGGCTCTTCGCGCTTCCGGAGGGGCCGGACGCGCTTCCCGAGGACGAGCTGCTGCGGCGGTTCCTGGTGGCCCTCGGGGACAAGAAACCCCAGCTGGTGGGCTTCAACAGCCGGGAGGCGGATCTGCCCATCCTGGTCCAGCGGGCCATGGTCCACCGCCTTTCCATCCCGGGTCTGGGGCGTAGCGCCGAGAAGTGGGCCAAGGACGACTTCTTCGACCGCTACGGCAATCAGCATGTGGACCTGCGCGAGATCACCGGGGCCTGGGGCAGGGCCTCCTCCACCCTCCACGAGCTGGCCACGGCCTGCGGCATCCCCGGCAAGCTGGGCACGGACGGAAAGAGCGTGGTGGATCTCTGGCGGACGGGGGATGTGGCGGGGATCGTCCGCTACAACCAGTTCGACGCCCTGACCACCTTCCTGGTCTGGCTGCGGGCCATGACGCTGGCGGGCCACCTGAGCCCCGAGCAGATGGTCGCCGAGGAGGCCGCCATCCGGACCCTGGTCCAGCAGAAGGCGGCCGTGGACCCGGCCTTCGGCCTCTTCCTCGAAGGCTGGGACCGGCTCACCTGAACCCCTGCGCTTGTGTCCAGGACGGGACGGATTAGACTGGCCCCAGATCTCGAAGTGGACAGCCTGTTTCTTCCCATGGGAGGCACTGTGGACAAGCGGCATGTCGCGGAATTCATCGGAACCCTCTGGCTGGTTCTGGGCGGGTGCGGGAGTGCCGTATTGGCGGCGGGCTTCCCGGGCACGGGCATCGGCTTCCTGGGCGTGAGCCTGGCTTTCGGCCTCACGGTGCTCACCATGGCGTTCGCCATCGGGCCCATCTCCGGCTGCCACCTGAATCCGGCTGTGACCCTGGGGTTGGCGGTGGGCGGCCGGTTCCCTGCCAAGGACATCGCGGGGTACTGGATTGCCCAAGTGCTGGGCGCCATCGCGGCCTCCGCCATCCTCTACGTCATCGTCACGGGCAACGGTTCCGCCATCGGCATCTTCGCCGCCAACGGGTTCGGGGAACACTCCCCCGGCCATTACGGCCTCCGCGCCGCGTTCCTGACGGAGGTGGTGATGACCTTCTTCTTCCTGATGGTGATCCTGGGCAGCACGGCCAGGAAGGCTTCCCCGGGGTT
>JAKAMQ010000048.1 GCA_021812805.1 Acidobacteriota bacterium | reverse complement strand
CCCGGCCCCGCCGGGAAGGCCCCGCCGACCGGCCCCGCCGCGAGGCTTCCGAGGATCGGCCCCGCCGCACCTTCGACCGCGCTGACCGCCCTGCCCGGCCCCGCCGGGAAGGCCCCGCCGACCGGCCCCGCCGCGAGGCTTCCGAGGATCGTCCCCGCCGCACCTTCGACCGCGCCGACCGCCCCGCCCGGCCCCGCCGGGAAGGCCCCGCCGCCCGGCCCCGCCGGGAAGGCCCCACGGACCGGCCCCGCCGGGAAAGTCCCGCGAAGGGGTCCGCCCCTCGCCCCGGAAAACCCAAGCCACGGAAATCTTGAGGAACATGGGGGGCCCAGGCCTCATCCATGCTGTGCGATGTGCCGTCTCGTCCTGCTCCCCTTCCTGGTCGCCCTTCCCCTGAGCGCGGCGAAGCCGGACCTTCAGATGGATCTGAAGACAGCCCTGAGGCAGGATCCCGCCACCCGGATCGTTCTGGTCCCCGCAGGCGCCTGGTACGGCCTGCTCCGGACCTCGCCACGCATCAGCCCCCCGCGCCCGCCGCGCCGCGGGCACCCGGGCGCCACGGTGGAGGTTCTGGATTTTCTGCCTCCAGGGGATCCCCGCTCGGAAGCCCTGGCCGGCTTCGTCCTCGACCTGCGCCGGCGGCTCGTCGAAGCCTTCAAGTCCCCGCCTGCCGACAACGCCTCCGTGGACCTGGGACTCTTCATGGCCACGGATCCGGCCCATCCGGAAACCCTCGGGCCGGCCATGGTCCGCTCCCTCCAGGATCGCTTCAACCGGCCACCTCCCGGGGTGATCCCGGGGCGGTAGCCACCGGCTACAGATGTTCCTGGTACAGCCGGTCGAGGGCTTCGGCCAGATCGAGGTCCCGCTGGGTGACGCCCTTGCTGACATGGGTGGTGAGCACCGCCACGACCCAGCGGTAGCCGAGGGTGAGGTCCGGGTGGTGGTTCACCTGCTCGGCGTGCTCCGCCGCGGCCACCACGAAACCCAGCCCGCGGGCATAGGCCGAGAAGACATAGCGCCGGCGCAGGGTCAGTCCATGGGCCTCGCCCTGAGCCACCCAGTCCGAGTGCACCTTCAGGAAGGTCTCCAGAGCGTCGGGGTGGACCAGATCCTTGGACATGCTCCCACCCCCCGGTGCATCCTAACTGGTTTGACAGGAACGAGGGGGGACCGCCCGCTCACCTCCGGTTCGCGACCCCCCTCGAGCGCCCCTACGTGGTACCACGGCCAAGCCGGGGTACCCTGACCTGAACGAGTCCCGCCATGCCCTTCAACCATCCCCCCCTGCTCGGCCGCACGGCCTTCGTCACCGGCTCGTCCCGGGGCATTGGCCGGGCCATCGCCGTGGAACTGGCCCGCTGGGGCGCCGATGTGGCCATCCATGCCCGGGTGAACCTGGACCTGGCGGAAGCCGTGGCCGCCGAGATCCGGGCCATGGGCAGGAAGTCCCTGGCGCTGCGGGCCGATGTGCGGGTGAAGGCCGAGCTGGAGGTTTGTGCGGACCGGGTGAAGGCGGAGCTGGGCCCGGTGGACATCCTCGTGAACAACGCCGGCACGCGGAAGGATGGCCCCTTCATCCTCATGGGCGACGAGAAGTGGGAGGAGGTGATGGACGTGAACCTGCGTGGCACCGTCTATGCCACCAAGGCCTTCGTGCGCGGCATGATGGCCCGCAAGTGGGGCCGCATCGTCAACATCGTCAGCCCCACGGGCATCATCGGGAAGGCCGGCCAGACCAACTATGGCGCCAGCAAAGGCGCCGTCATCGCCCTCACTAAGAGCCTGGCCCGGGAGATGGCCCCCTTCGGCGTGCTGGTGAACGCGGTGAACCCCGGCCTCATCCATACGGAGCTCACGGCCGACGTGCCGGAGGAGGTCCGCCGCGAGATGCTGGCCCCCGCCATCCTCAAGCGCGAGGGCGAACCCGAGGAGGTGGCGGGCGTCGTGGCCTTCCTCTGCTCCGACTGGGCCAGCTACATGAGCGGCCAGATCATCAACGTGGACGGCGGGTTGTGCCCGTAGGCCGCAGGTTCACTCCCCGGCCGCGGCCAGGGTGTTGGTCAGCAGCCCGGCGATGGTGAGGGGCCCCACGCCGCCCGGCACGGGCGTCACGGCGGAGGCCACCTGCATGGCCTCGCCGAACCGCACATCCCCGCACAGGACGGACCCCTTGGCCCGCAGGGTCTCCAGCTTCTTCGGCTCAGCAGCAAAAATCCGCGCGCCGAGCACCAGATCCTCCACGCGGTTGATGCCCACATCCACCACCACGGCGCCGGGCTTGATCCAGGAGCCCTCCACCAGGCCCGGCTTCCCCACGGCGGCCACCAGCAGGTCGGCCTCGCGGCAGACCGCCGGCAGATCCCGGGTGCGGCTGTGGGCGATCGTCACGGTGGCGTGCTGCTCGAGCAGCATGAGCGCCATGGGCTTGCCCACGATCTCGCTGCGGCCCAGCACCACGGCCCGCAGGCCCTTCAAGGCCAACCCATGGTGCGCGAGGAGCGACATGCAGGCGGTGGGGGTGCAGGGTCGCAGGCCCGGCAGGCCCTCCAGCAGCAGGCCCTGGTTCACGGGGTGGAAGCCGTCCACATCCTTGGCCGGGCTGATGCGATGCAGGGCGCGCTTGGAATCGAGGCCTTGCGGCAGCGGCAGCTGCACCAGGATGCCATCCACCTCCGGATCGGCGTTCAGCCGGTCAATGAGGGCATCCAAATCCGCCTGGGGCGTGTCCGCCGGCAGGCGGAACTCCAGGGAGCGGATGCCCACCCGGGCGCAGGCGGCGGATTTGTTCCGCACATAGACATGGCTGGCCGGGTCGTCCCCCACCAGCACCACGGCCAGGGCGGGGGCGCGCCGCCCCATCGCCGCGCGGGCCTCAACCCCGAGCCGGACCTGCTCCAGCATCCAGTCCGCGTGCGCCTTGCCATCCAGGATGCTCGCCATGTCCGCCCCCCCTTCTCCATTGGACACCAGGATGACCGCAATGACCCCGCCTTGAGTTCCGGGCCCGGAGGCGCTAGACTTCTCTTTCAATTCGGCCATGGCATCCGCTGGGTGCCAAGACTGGGTGGGTTCGGCCCACCTTTTTTGTTGTTACCTGGAGTCCCGTTGGACCTGAAGAAACTCCAAGCCCCCCTCGAGCGCCAGCTGGCCCTGCTGGGCTTCGAGCTGCTGCTGCTTGAGCTGGCCCGGGAAGGCCGCGACGAGATCCTGCGGATGTACCTGGATCACCTGGACGCGGAGACCAGCGGGCGCAAGGTGACCCTGGACGACTGCGTCGCCGCCCATGAAGGCCTGCTGGCCTGGATGGATGTGGCGTTCCCGGACCTGCGCGAGCACCTGGGCATCGAGGTCAGCAGTCCGGGCATGGAACGCCCCCTGGTGAAGGCGGACCACTTCCGCCGCTTCGCGGGGCGCCTCTGCCGGATCCAGACCCTCCGCCCGCTCAACGGGCAGAAGCGCTTCAAGGGCTGGATCGGACCCGTGACCGGCACCACCCTGACCCTCGAAGAGGACGGTGTCCTGAAGGAGGTGCCCCTGGAGGCCATCCAGAAGGCCCGCCTGGCCCCGTTCGACGAGAGCAAGACCCCCAAGCCCAAGCACCTGCAAGGGCGATTGACCGAAACACCCGATACCGATGGCGTAGAGACAAGCGCCGTCGAGGATGAGGAGGCCTGACATGACTGGCGTCGCCACCAGTTTCTTCGATAGCGTCAAGATGATCGCCGCCGAGAAGGGGATCCCGGAGGAGGATGTCTTCCTCGCCGTGGAGGAAGCCCTCGCCAAGGCCGCCGACAAGTTCTTCAATTCCCAGGATTTCTACGGCAACTTCCAGGCCCAGATGGACCGGGAGACGGGCGAGTTCCACGTCTATGCCCTGAAGCAGGTCGTGGCCGAGGTGGAGGAGGAAGACCTGGAGATCAGCCTCAAGGAGGCCCAGGCGCTGAATCCCGATGCCGCCGAGGGCGACACCCTCTGGCTGCCCCAGGACACCAGCCAGCTGGGCCGCATCGCCGCCCAGGCCGCCAAGCAGGTGCTGGTCCAGAAGGTGCGCGAAGCCGAGCGGGATCGCATCTTCACCGAATTCGCCGGCCGCATCGGCGAAGTGGTGGTCGCGGAAGTGAAGCGCTTCGAGAAGAGCGCCATCATCCTCGAGATTGACCGGGTGGAAGCCATGCTGCGCCGCAATGAGGCGCTGCGCGGCGACCGTTTCGATAAGGGCCAGCGCATCAAGGTGGTCATCCTCGCGGTGGACCGCAGCGCCAAGGATCCCCAGGTGCAGGTGAGCCGCACGGATCCGCGGCTGCTCATCAAGCTCTTCGAGAACGAGGTGCCCGAAATCCACGATGGCACCGTGGTCATCCGCAACTGCGTGCGCGAAGCCGGCGACCGGGCCAAGGTGGCCGTCCACAGCCTGGATCCCGATGTGGATCCCGTGGGCGCCTGCGTGGGCCTCAAGGGCAGTCGCGTGCAGGCCATCATCCGCGAGCTGAAGAACGAGAAGATTGACATCGTCCGCTACGACGACGATCCGGCCCGCTTCATCGCCAACGCCCTGAACCCCGCCAAGGCCCTCCGCGTCACCATCTCGGCCCTGGAGGATCGCCGCGTCGAGGTCGTGGTGGACGACGAGCAACTCAGCGTCGCCATCGGCAAGCGCGGCCAGAACGTGCGTCTGGCCGCCAAGCTGACGGGCTGGAACATTGATGTCCGCAGTGAAGCCGACAAGCGCCGCGAAGCCGAGGCAGCCATGGGGTTCACCCTGCCGGCCGCCGAGGCCAGCGAGGAAGCCGCCGCCCCCGCCGCGCCCGCCTCCAGCCTCCTGGCGGAACTGGGCCCCGTGGAGGGCGTGGATGCGGCCCTGGCAGACCGCATCGCCGCCGCCGGCTACCCCGATGCCAAATCCCTCTACACTGTCACTGTCGAGCAGCTCATGCGGGTGGAAGGCATGGATCAGGATCTGGCCTTCCGTCTCATTGACGCGGTGCAGGCGCACTTCGGGGAGTAGGCTGGAGTCCTGCAGCCGCCTTCCCGTTCCCCCCAATCCCAGGCCGAGGTAAGCCCCCGACATGCTTCGCATCAATCAACTCGCCAAAGAGCTCGGCATCCCGAACCAGGAGGTCCTCGAGGCCTGCGAGAAGCGTCTGGGCCTCCAGGGCAAGAGCCACAGCTCGAACCTCACCGACGACCAGGCCGACGCGCTCCGCCGTTCCTTCCAGGGGAAGCACAAGGGGTCCGACGAACCTGCGCCGCTGGCCCTGCACAAGCCCTCCGCCGGTGTGAAGATCGTCAAGACCTCCCGGGAAGGCCGGCCGGTCGAAGCCGAGCCCGCCCCCGCGCCCGAGCCGGACGCGCCGAAACCGCCCCCGGCCGTGCTCCTGAGGAAGCCTGAACCCGCCCCCCCCGCCGAGCCGCAGCAGGCGCCGGCAGTGCCCCTGGCGCCGGAGTCAGCCCGCCCCGAGGCGACCGTGCCGGCCCAGGCCCCCTCCGATGCGGCGCCGGCCCAGCCTGTGCCGCCTTCCTTCTCCCGGCTGAAAGTCTCCGCGGAACCGGCCCCCGCCCCCCGGGAGGAGAAGCCCGCCCGCTACATCCAGCTGCCGCCGCCCCGGCCCACGGGCCCGCAGGCCCCACGGCCCGCCGCGCCACCGCCCGCCGGAGGCCCGCGTCCGGAGGCCGGCGCACGGCCCATCGTGCAGCGGCCCGGGCAGGCCCCGGCTCCCAGCCAGGTGCAGCGCTCCGGCATGCCCCAGAAGGAGAAGGCCGTCCTGCCCATGGCCACCAACACGGGCCGCGGCGAAGTCCGCCACGAGGCTCCGGTCCCCCAGCCCTCCCGTCGGCCCTACATTCCGCCAGCCATCACCGAGCTGCGGCCCGACCAGGGATTTTCCCGCATCAAGACCTCCGATACGCCCCCACCCCCGCCCCGGACCCAGGAGCCGGCCCGCTACATCCAGCTGCCTCAGCCCCGCCCCCAGGGCGGTGCCCGGCCCACGGGCCCCGGCGGACGGCCCGGCGCCCCGGGCAGCCGCCCAGGCGGCCCCGGCAGTCGCCCCAGTGGTCCCGGTCGCCCCGGTGGCCCGGGCGGACGCCCCGGCATGGGATCCCGGCCCGGCGGTCCCGGCCGCGGCCCCTCGATCCCCGCCTCCGGTCCCATTGATCCCAACAGCCAGAAGGGCCCCGGCCGCGGCGTCCAGCACGGCAAGAAGAAGACCAAGGAGCAGATCCGCGAAGAGCAGGAGATGGATCTCAAGCTTCGCCAGCCCCGCTCCCGGGCCCAGCAGGTGGCCACGGAGTACATCCAGGACGAGATCGGTATCGTCATGCTGTCCGAAGGCGTGACGGTGAAGGAACTCGCCGAGAAGTGCAACCGCCCGGCCAAGGACGTGGTGGCCAAGCTGCTCCACCGCGGCATCTTCGCCACCATCAACCAGCCCCTCGACACCGAGATGGCCAAGGAGATCGCCCGCGAGTTCGGGTTCCTGGCCGACATCGTCTCCTTCGAGGAGGATGTGCAGATGATCGCGGAGGAATCCGCGGACGTGCAGGGCGAGCAGAAGCCCCGGCCCCCGGTGGTCACCATCATGGGCCACGTGGACCACGGCAAGACCTCGCTGCTGGACGCCATCCGCAAGACGAAGGTGGCCGCCGGTGAAGCGGGCGGCATCACCCAGCATGTGGGCGCCTACCACGTGGATGTGAAGGATCCGAACACCGGCCTCCTGCGCCAGGTGGTTTTCCTCGACACCCCGGGCCACGAGGCCTTCACCAAGATGCGCGCCCGGGGCGCCAAGGTCACGGATATCGCCGTCCTGGTGGTGGCCGCCGACGATGGCGTCATGCCCCAGACCGTGGAATCCATCAACCACGCCAAGGCCGCCGAGGTGCCGATCGTCGTGGCCATCAACAAGATTGACAAGCCCGGCGCCAATCCCGACAAGGTCCAGCAGGGCCTGCTCCAGCACAGCGTCCAGACTGAGGCCTACGGCGGCGATGTCCCCGCGGTCCTCGTCAGCGCGAAGACCCACCAGGGCCTCGACGACCTGCTTGAGACCCTGCTCCTGGTGGCTGATCTGAAGGAGCTGAAGGCCGTCTACGACTGCCCCGCCGCCGGGTCCATCGTCGAGGCCCGCCTCGACCGGGGCCGCGGCGCCGTGGCCACCGTGCTGGTCCAGCGCGGCACCCTGAAGGCCGGCGACATCTTCGTGGCCGGCGCCACCATGGGCCGCGTCCGCGCCATGTTCAACGACCTGGGCCAGCGCGTCACCGAGGTCGGCCCCTCCAGCGCCGTGCAGATTCTCGGCTTCGAGGAAGTGCCCAGCAGCGGCGACAATTTCCAGGTCGTGGAGGACGAAGGCAAGGCCCGCACCATCGTCTCCTTCCGCCAGGAGAAGGCCCGCCAGTCTGCCCAGCTGCGCCAGCGCGTCACCCTGGAGAACCTGTTCACCACCCTCAAGGATGGCCAGGTCAAGGAACTGCCCCTCATCATCAAGGCGGATACCCAGGGCTCCGTCGAATCCCTGGTGGGCCAGCTGGACAAGCTCAGCACCGACAAGGTGCGGGTGCGGATCATCCACAGCGCCGCAGGCACCGTCACCGAGAACGATGTGCTGCTGGCGGCGGCCTCCAAGGCCTCCATCATCGGCTTCCACTCCAAGGCCGAGAAGAAGGCCGAGGAACTCGCCCACGAGGAGGGTGTGGACCTGCGCTTCCACGAGATCATCTACAAGGTGACCGAGGAGATCGAACAGGCCATGGTCGGCCTCCTGGACGCCACCGACAAGGAGACCCTCCAGGGCGAGGCCGAAGTCCGCCAGCTCTTCAAGATCAACAAGGCCGTCATCGCCGGCTGCTTCGTCACCGAAGGCAAGGTCCAGAAGGGCTACAAGGTCCGCGTGAAGCGGGGCGGCGAGAACGTCTTCGAGGGCGCCCTGAAGAGCCTCAAGCGCTTCAAGGACGACGTGGCCGAGGTGAAGAACGGCCTCGACTGCGGCATCGCCATCGAGGGTTTCGATGCCTTGAGGGAAGGCGATCTGCTCGAGTTCTTCACCCGGGAGAAGGTGGTCGCCACCTCGCTCAACTGACCGCTCCGCGCTTTGCGCCGAGCACGAACGGGCCCGCTTCGCGGGCCCGTCCTTCGTCGGGATATATACGACTCGCAGGTATTTAAATATTGATTACATTGGAGTAATCATCAGTGGTGTGACACACATCACGCAAACAGGGCTCCAGACTGGGAGACCGGTCCAGCCGAGGTTGCCATGCCCACTCCCCACTTCGCCCTCACCACACCGGCGGGCTTTCCCCAGGCCAGCAACCCCCTGGGCCTTCACCGCCTGGACCACCTCCAGCTGACCGGTTCCATCGCGCGCCTGGAAGGCCTCTACCGCCGCCTGGGCTTCGCCCGGGTGGCCTCGGGCAACGCGGGCTGGGGCCGCATGGTCCACCTCCGGCAGCAGCGCATGGACATCCTCATCTTCGAGGCGGAGGCCACCCATCCCGCCGGCCGCTATCTCCAGGCCCACGGCGAAGGCGTCTGCGCCCTGGCCTTCGAGGTGGAGGATCTGGATGCCGCCCTGGCGGAGGCCCGTCGGCGGGGCGCCACGGTCCGTCAGGAGGCCATGACCCACGATCTAGGTGGCGGCACGGTGCGCCTCGCGGCGATCCAGGGCGTGGGTGAGGTATGGAACATCCTCCTGGAGCGGAAGGGCCAACCGGCGGCCTTCTGGCCGGAACTCGTTCCCGACGCCGCGCCCGCCCTCTGCGATCCGGGCCTGGTGCGGGTGGACCACCTCACCAACAATGTGGGCCCGGGCGAGATGGATGCCCTGGTGGCCTTCTACGAGAGCATCTACGGCTTCGGCGTCACCCGCGAGTTCCACATCCGGGGTGCCCTGGGCACGGGCCTGGATTCCAAGGTGGTGCAGAGCGCCAACAACCGCGTGATCATCCCCATCAATCAGCCCACGGACCAGAAGAGCCAGGTCCAGGAATACGTGGACCGGCACAAGGGCCCCGGCGTCCAGCACATCGCCATGGCCACCAACGACATCGCCCAGGCCCTCCGCACCCTCAGGGCCCAGGGGTTCCGGTTCCTGGAGATCCCGGATGCCTACTACGATCTCCTGCCTGGCCGCATCGCCCAGGGCGGCTACGCCGTGCGCGAGGATCTGGCGCTCATGAAGGAGCTGCGCATCCAGATTGACGGCGACGCCAGCGGCTACCTCCTCCAGATCTTCACCGAGGACCAGATCGGCCCCCTGTTCTTCGAGATCATCCAACGGCGGGGGAACAGGGGCTTCGGCGAGGGCAACTTCCAGGCCCTCTACGACTCCATCGAGCTGGACCAGAAGAAGCGCGGCGTGCTGTAACTACGGCCGAAAAGCGAAAGATCACCGCCAAGACGCCAAGAAACCAAGAAAAGCAAAGGCAGAGTCCTGTCGTTCTTGGCGTCTTGGCGGTGAAGCTTTTTCTGGCAGCCGGCGGATTTCGGCCCCAGGTTGATCCCTGGAGTGCACCATGGCCACCGGCAAAGCCACCAAGGGAATCATCGGCATCCTCACCGGGGGCGGCGATGTGCCGGGGCTCAACCCGGCCATCCGGGCGGTGACCATCCGGGCCCTGGGGGAGGGCTACCAGGTGCTGGGCATCCGGCGCGGCTGGGCGGGCCTGGTGAACCTCATCCGGGATCCCCAGGCGGACAACAGCGAGTGTGTGCAGGCCCTCACGGAGGAAGTGGTCAACCGGGCGGGGCGGACGGGCGGGACGTTCCTCCACAGTTCCCGCACCAACCCCATGTCCGTGAAACGGGAGGATGTGCCCGGCCACCTGAAGGACACCTACGCCGGGGATGTGAACGACCTCGTCCCGGAGGTGCTCAAGAACCTCGATTTCCTGGGCATCAGCCACCTGATCCCCATCGGCGGTGACGACACCCTCAGCGTGGCGGTGCGGCTCTCCCGGGAAGGCGTGCGCGTGGTCGCCATCCCCAAGACCATGGACAACGATGTGCCGGGCACCGACTACTGCATCGGCTTCAGCACCTGCGTCACCCGCACCATCGAGATGATCAACCGGCTGCGGACCAGCGCCGGCTCCCATGAGCGCTTCCTGGTGGTGGAGGTCTTCGGCCGCTACGCGGGCTTCACGGCCATGCTCCCCACCATGGCCGGGGCCGCCAACCGCTGCGTGATCCCCGAATCGCCCTTCGACATCGAGCGGCTCACGGAGCTGCTGTCGCGGGACCGCCATCGCAATTCCAGCAAGTACGCCATCGTCCTGGTGTCCGAGGGGGCGACCTACGATGGCGCAAGGATCTTCGCCGACCTGTCCCGGGATGCCTTCGGCCACGCCAAGCTGGGGGGCATCGGGGATCTGGTGTCGGCCGAGCTGCAGGCCCGCAGCCCCGCCTACAACCAGGGCCGGACCGTGAACGTCATCAACCAGAAACTGGGCTACCTGGTGCGGGGCGGGGATCCGGACGCCATTGACTCCATCGTGCCCATGGCCTACGGCAACCTGGCCCTGGACCTGCTCCTGAAGGGTGTGCATGGCCGCCTGGTGGTGCTTCGCAACGGCCGCTACGACAACGTCCCGGTGGATGTGGTGACCAGCAGCAAGAAACAGGTGAATGTCGAGAAGTACTACAGCCCCGAGCGCCTGCGGCCCCATTACCACAACATTTTCGAGATGGGCCCCCTGTTCATCATGACGAGCGATTGAGGCCGGGATCCACCCCGGGCGCGGGTTTCCCCGCGGCGGAAATCGCCTGTTGCGCTAAGGTAGTCCCATGGGTTTCGCTTCCTTCCGCCAGCGCGGGTTCACTCTGCTGGAACTGCTCACGGTCATGACCATCCTGGCCATCCTGGCCACGGTGGGGCTGGCGGGCTACCGCCACAAGACCCAGGTCGCCCGGGAGGCCGTCCTCAAGGAGAACCTCTTCCAGATCAACAACGCCCTGGAGCAGTACCGCGCCGATCGCGGCAAGTACCCCTCCAGCCTGTCCGCCCTGCGGGAATACGGCTACCTCCGGGACATCCCCTGGGATCCCATGACCCAGTCCCGGGACACCTGGCAGATCCAGTACGAAGAACCGGATCCCAGCAATCCCGATGCGGAACTGGGCATCTTCCGGGTCCGCAGCGGTTCCACGGAAAAGGGTTCGAACGGCATTCCCTACAATGAGTGGTGAAGCCGGTTCCCAGCCTTCGTCCCCCAGGGGAGCACCCATGAACGCGCGCAGCTTCCGCCGCCTCGACCTGGCTTCCGCCACCCTGCTGGTGCTCTGGGCGGGCGCGGCGCTGGGTTTCGGCCTGCTGGCCCCCCTGCTGTTCCGGGAACTGCCCAGCCGGGATGTGGCGGGCCGGATCGCGGGGCTGATGGTGGCGCGCCTGGACTGGGCCGCCTGGGGCGCCTTCGGCCTGGCCGGCCTGCTGAGCTGGGGTGCGCGCTGGCTGGCGGAAATGAAGGAGGATGTCATCGGCCCCCTGCGCCTCTGGAGCGCAGCCTGGCTGGTGGCCCTCGTGATGTGCCTGGCCAGCAGCGCCGTGGTCACGCCCAAGATCCAGGACATCCGGGCCCGCATCGGCGCACCCATTGAAACGTTGGCCCCCGGCCAGCCGGACCGGATGGCCTACGACAAGGCCCACGGCCTCAGCCGCCAGATTTTCTTCCTGAGGATCCTGCTGGCCCTGGGGCTGGCGGGCACCGTGGGCCTGCTGCCCATCCCTCAGGAAGGCGAACCCGCCGCCTGAACCCGGTCACCGTCCTTCAGGTCCGCGGGCGGATTCAGCACCACCACATCGCCCGCCTGGAGCCCCTGCAACACCCGGACCTTCTGGCCGGCATCCTCCCCGAGCCGGAGGGGCTGGAAACGCACGCGCCCATCGGACTGGAGCACCGCGGCGAAGGGGCGGCCCTGGCGCAGGATCACGCCCGTATCGGGCAGGGCCAGCCGCTCCGGCACCGCCACCTTGAGGGCCACCTCCACGAAGCCGCCGGGCAGGAACGCGTGGTCCCGGTTGTCCAGGTCCCCTTCCGCCAGCAGGGTGCGGGTCTTCGGGTCCAGGGCCCCGGCCAGGCGGCTCACGCGGAGGGTCCGCACCACCTCCGGATGGTCCACGGGGCGCACCTCCATGGGCGTTCCCACCTTCACCGCGCCCGCCACGGAGGCATCCAGGTAGAAGCTCACCCGCAGGCGGTCCACCTGGTCGAGGGTGACCAGGGGCTGGGCGCTGGCGGTGGAGCCACCGTTCTGGATGAGCGCGCCGGGATCCACGAACCGCTGCGTCACCACCCCGCTGAAGGGCGCCCGGACGATCTCGTAGCCCTTGAGGGCCGCCTGCGAGGCGAGGGTGGCCTCCGCCACCTGGGCTGCCGTGACCGCCTGTTCCACATCCTGGGGGCTCAGCAGCCCGTCGCGCCCCAGGGCCTCGGCCCGCTGGGCGATCCGCCGCTTGTTCGCCGCATCGGCCTGGAGGGCCTGGGTCTGGCGATCGGTCTCGGGGGATTCCAGCACGGCCACCGTCTGGCCCTGCGTCACCCGGCTGCCCTTGTCCACGGAGATGGTTTTCAGGAAGCCGCTGACCTTGGCGTAGAGGGTGGTGGTGGCATAGGGCAGGGCCTCGCCCTGAATGGTCAGGCCCCGGTCTCCGCCTTCGAGCGTGATCCGGGCGGTGCGGACATGGGGGCCCGCCTCCAGTACGGCCTGAAGGCGCCGGGCCTCCCGCCGGGTGGCAGCCTGCCGGGCCAGCAGGAGGCTGCCGACGCCGCCCGCCGCCAGCACCAGGGCGATGATCCCGCCCCGCTTGAAGGCGGGGGATTCCGGCCGCTCGCTCATGCTTCACTCCCTTGCTGTTCGTCCTGGAACCGGCTCTCCAGCAGGTGGGCCGTGGGAGGCTTCCGCCGCAGGAGGCTGTAGAACACCGGCACGATGAAGAGGGTCACGAAGGTGGCTGCCAGCAGGCCCCCGATGACCGCCCGCCCCAGCGGCGCGTTCTGGCTGCCCGCCTCGCCCAGGGCCAGGGCCATGGGCAGCATGCCGATGATCATGGCCAGGGCCGTCATCAGCACGGGCCGCAGGCGCACCTTGCCGGCCTCGAGGACCGCTTCGAGCGCGCTCAGCTCCGGCCGGGCCACGCGCACCTCGTTGGCGAAGCTCACGATGAGGATGGCGTTCGAGGTGGCGATGCCCACCGCCATGATGGAGCCCATCAGCGACTCCACGTTGAAGGTGGTGCCCGTGAGGGCCAGCATCCACAGGATGCCCGCCAGCGCGCCCGGCACGGCGGTGATGATGATGAAGGGATCCAGCCAGCTCTGGAACAGCACCACCATGAGCAGGTAGACCAGCGCGATGGCGATGACCAGGCCGCCGCCGAGGCTGCGGAAGGATTCCGTCATCACCTCGTTCTGGCCCCGGATGCGGATGGCGGTGCCCGGCGGCAGCTTGCCCAGGGCGCGGATGCGGGACTGGATGTCGCCCACCACGCCGCCCAGATCCCGCCCTTCCACGTTGGCCATCACATCCACCACGCGCATCACGGTGTAGTGGCTGATCTCCGTCGGCGTGGTCACCCGCTGGAGGGTGGCGAAGTTGTCCAGCGCCTCGAAGGCGGGCTGCCCCACCGTGCCCGCCGGGTGATCCACCCCCGACTGGAGGAGGCTGGCCCCGCCGGGGAAGCCGAAGGGCGTGGCCATGAGCTGGCCGGGGGAGCCGAGCTCGGCCAGGGGCGCCTTGACCACCACCGTGTAGTTCACGCCGTTGGCGGGGTTCAGGAAGTACGAAGGCGCCAGCTGGCCGTTGCCGGACAGGGACACCAGCATGCCGTTCGCGACATCCCGCTGGGAGAGCCCCGCCCGGGCCGCCCGCAGGCGGTCCACATCCAGGCGGTAGGCCGGCGCGGCGGCGGCCTGCTTGATGCGCACATCCACCGCGCCCGGAATGCCCCGGATGCTCTGCTCCAGGCGCTGGGCCAGGGCGCTGCTCTCCGCCAGGTTCCGGCCCTCCACCTGCACATCCACGGGCGCGGCCACGCCGAAGTTCAGCACCTGGCTCACGATGTCCGCGGGCTGGAAGTAGAACTCCACGCCGGGGAAGGCCGCGGGCAGCGACGCCCGCAGGCGGTCCATGTAGCCCTGGGTGGGCGCATGGTCCGCCTTCAGGGAGATGAACAGATCCGCATCCTGGCTGCTGACATTGTCGCTGGGGGTGAAGGCCATGTTCACCGGGGTGAGCAGCCCGATGTTGCTGTTGATGGAACCGAGATCCTTCGGCGGGATGGTGGCCCGAATCTGGTCCTCCACCCGCGCCACCACCCGCTCGGTCTCCTCCAGCCGCATGCCCGCCGGGGTCCGCACGTTCAGCTTCATCAGCCCCACATCCACCGAGGGGAAGAAGTCCCGGCCGATGACCAGCAGCAGGCCGGAGCTGATGGCCAGGAAGGCGATGGCCACCGCCAGCACGAAGACGCGATGGTGCAGCACCTGGTCCAGAGCCCGGCCGTAGGCGGCCTGGAAGCGGCCCAGCCAGCGCTCCCGCCAGGCGTTGAAGCGGCCCCGGAGGCTCGCCGGCGTGGCATGGTCGTGTTCCATGAGCATGCGGGCCATGGTGGGCACCAGGGTCCGGGACAGCAGGTACGAGGCCAGCATGGAGAACACCACCGCCATGGCCAGCGGCGTGAAGAGGTACTTGGCGGGGCCCACCAGCAGCACCACCGGGAAGAACACGATGCAGATGGCCAGGGTGGCCACGATGGCGGGTACCGCAATCTGCTTCGCGCCATCCAGGATCGCCACCGTCAGTGGCTTGCCCATGGCCTGGTTCCGGTGGATGTTCTCCACCTCCACCGTGGCGTCGTCCACCAGCATGCCGATGGCGAGGCTCAGGCCGCCCAGGGTCATGATGTTGAGGGTCTGCCCCGTAAGCTTCAAGCCGATGAGGCCCACCAGAATGGCGAGGGGGATGCTCGTGCAGACGATGAGCATGCTGCGCCAGGAGCCCAGGAACAGCAGGATCATCAGCGATACCAGGAGCGACGAGGCCAGGGCCTCCTTCACCACATCCAGGATCGCGCCCCGCACGAAGCTGCTCTGGTCGAAGTCGAACTTCAGGACCAGCCCCTTGGGCGCGGCGGCCTGGATGCTGGGGAGCACGGCCTTGGCCGCGTCCACCACCGCCAGGGTGGAGGCGTCCGCCTTCTTCAGGATGGCCAGGTAGGTGGCCCGCTTCCCGTTCACCCGGACGATGTTCGTCTGGTCCGCGAAGCCATCGTACACACGGGCCACATCCCCCAGCAGCACGGGCCGCCCGTTCACCACCTTGAGGGGGATCTGGTTGAAGGCCGCAATGGTGGAGGGGCTCGAATTGGTGAGGATGGGCAGCTCGCGCGCCCCCATGCGCGCCACGCCCGCCGGCGTGATGACATTCTCGGCGGACAGGGCGTTGACCACGTCCGCGGGGCTCAGGCCCCGGGCGGCCAGCTTGGCCAGATCGAGATCCACGGAGACCTGCCGGCTCTTGCCGCCGTAGGGCAGCGGCGTCGAGAGTCCGGGGATGGTGAACAGCCGCAGCCGCACGAAGTTCGTGGTGTAGTCCACCACGTTCTGCTCCGGCATGGTGTCGCTCCGCGCCGTGAGCTGCATCACCGGCACATTCCCGGCGCTGTACTGGATCACCAGGGGCGGCGTGATGCCCGGGGGCAGGATGCGGAGGACCGCGCTGCTCACGGCGTTGATCTGGGCGATGGCCGAGCCGATGTCCGTGCCGGGCTGGAAGTAGACCCGCAGGAGGCCCATGCCCGCGATGCTCTGGGACTCGATGCGCTGGATGCCGTTCACCGTGGTGGACATGGAGCGCTCGCTGATGGTCACCACGCGCTGTTCCATCTCCTGCGGGCTGAGGCCACCGTAGGTCCACACCACCGCCACCACGGGGATATCAATGGTGGGGAAGATGTCCACCAGCATCCGCTGGACCGAGAGGAGGCCCATGAGCAGCACCAGCAGGCACATCACCGCCGTGGTGTAGGGCCTCCGCAGGGCGAGCCGGACGATCCACATGGCGCGTTACTCCTCGTTCCCGGAAGCAGGCTCGCGGAGCTCCGCCTCCATCCGGTCCAGGTTCGCCATGATCACGGCGACGATCGCGCGGAACTGCTCCTTTTGTTCCGGTCCCAGCCCCCGTTCCATCCCCTCCCGCATGGTGCGGCGGTAGTCCTGGAGCTTCTCCACCAGGGGCAGCGCCGCGGGCTGCAGGTGGTACAGGATCCGGCGGCCATGGTCGGGATCCGGTTCCGTGCGGACCAGCCCCCGGTTCTGGAGGGTGCGGAGGATGCGAGTGGCGGTCGGCTTGTCCATCCAGGTGCAGCGCGCGAGATCGCCGTGGCAGCGGGCGTCCTGCTCCGCCACGGCCATCAGCAGCTGGAACTGCTGCGGGGAAATGCCGTAGGGCGCCAGGCGGCGCCAGGCCACTTGCCGCATGCGGCTCTTCATGGCGGTGATAATGTGGGGGAGGCTGGCGGACTTCCAGAAAGAAAGTTGCATAAGCAACAAGTTACACAGCCACCCCTCCCCTGTCCAGGGCCGGGAATCTCAGGGATCCTGCTTGGGTTCCGGCAGCTCCCAGGGTTCCAGCTCCCGGGGTTTCGGCGGCCCGGGGATCAGCTCCTTCAGCCAGTCCCGGAGGTCATCCAGTCCCTGCCCCGCCAGGGCGCAGGCCTGCACGGCGGCGGGATGCTTCTTCTTCAGGTCCAGCTTCTGCGGCCGGTGGAGCCGGTCCACCTGGTTGAGCACCAGGAGCCGGGGCTGGGCATCATCGCCCTCCGGGGCGCAGCCGATCTCCCGCAGGGTGGCGCCCACCACCTTCAGATGGTCTTCCAGGTCGGGGTGGGCGGCATCCGCCACGATCACCAGCGCATCGGCGGTACGGACCTCCCCCAGGGTGCTGCGGAAGGCGGCCACGAGCTGGTGGGGCAATTTGCGGATGAAGCCCACGGTGTCGGCCACCAGGCACTGGAGGGGCTGGCCGCTCCCCGCGCCGGTCTCGGGATCCACATCCTGGCCCAGCCAGGCCTTGCGGGTGGTGGTGTCCAGGGTGGCGAAGAGCAGGTCGCGCGGCTCGCCTTCGCCGGTGAGCGCCTTCAGCAAGGAGGTCTTCCCGGCGTTGGTGTAGCCCACGAGGGCCACCCGGGGCAGGCCGTGGGGCCGGCCCTGGCGCTGGGTCTCCCGCACCTGCTCCAGGTGGGCCAGCTCCCGCTTGAGCTGGCTGATGCGGGTGCGGATCATGCGGCGGTCCACCTCGATCTGGGTCTCGCCGGGGCCGCCGCGGAGGCCCACGCCACCGCCCTGGCGCT
>JAKAMQ010000215.1 GCA_021812805.1 Acidobacteriota bacterium | reverse complement strand
TTGACCCAGGGACTCGAGCGGACGTCTCGCGCCCGGGCCCTGCACCTGGATATTGATCGGGACGTTTCCATGGTCTTGGACGGGAAGGGCGGGGTCCATCACGGCTCTTCCGGACTCACCCATGAACAGGAGATGGTCCTTTCCTATTTCGAGCACCCCCAGAGCATCAAGGAGGTGGTGCAGATCAGCCGCTACGAGGAGCTGGACACCTGCAAGGCCGTGGCGGACCTGATCGAGGCGGGGCTGCTGGCGCCGGCGATGGGGGGCTCACCCAAGCTGGACCGCCCCTGGGGCCAGGAGGGCACGGCTGAACTCCTTCCCGTGCCCTGGGAGCCCAGTCCAATCCTCTGGCCACTGGTCGCGCTTCTCATCGCGCTTCCCCTGTGGCTCTATGTCCCCCACGACCGGGGCTCCTTGAATGTGGGATTGGCCAGTCTGCAGCGGGCGGATCTCCGCGAGGCCCCTGATTCCGCCAGCCTCCGGCTGGATTGGGAACTGCGCATGGCGTCACCCCGGGATGGGGGCGTGGGTCTTGCACGGGCCTTCGGCCGTCCTCTTCCTGGCCGGAACCCCATCCCGGACATGACCCAGCTCCCAGACCCCCTCGCCACGTCTCCGCAGCACCCCGTCCCGCCTTCAGTCCCCCCCCGCTAGCTCGACAGGATTCCCCATGTATGTTCACCAGCGCCAAGGCTCGCTGGAGGTCATTTGCGGCCCCATGTTTTCCGGGAAGTCCGAGGAGCTCATCCGGCGCATCAAGCGGGCCATCATCGCCCGCCAGCGGGTCCAGGTGTTCAAGCCGGCCCTGGATGACCGCTATGACGCTTCCGCCATTGCCAGCCACAGCCAAGGCAGGCATGACGCCATCCCGGTGAAGGACAGCGAGGAGTTGCGCCGCCATCTGGATCCTGACGCCGAAGTGGTGGCCCTTGATGAGGTGCAGTTCCTCGACGAGGGGATCCTGCCGGTGATTGATGCGCTGGCCGATCGAGGCGTCCGGGTCATCGCCGCCGGGCTGGACCAGGATTCCAATGGCGAACCCTTCGGGATCATGCCGGTCATCCTGGCCAAGGCGGAGTACATCACCAAGCTCCAGGCCATCTGCATGGTGTGTGGCGCTGCCGCCGGACGTACCCAGCGGCTGGTCCACAGCGGAGGCCAGGTGCTCGTGGGGGCCGCAGAAGCCTACGAGGCCCGGTGCCGGCATTGCCACGAAGTCCCGCATACGACGGATGGAAAGCTGTTCGAAGGAGAGTGAGGATCCATCGCCATTGCCACTTCGTCAGATATCTGGGGATCCGCATCGGATAAAAGCCGAAATCGGGAACAATCCAGGCCCCCGATGGAGTCCAGCGCTAGACTGGCACCTGGTGCACTTTTATCCCCCTTTTCCCTCGCCTATTCAGAACGTTCCAGGAGGTTCCCATGGCTGGCGCCTACGCCACCTTCACCCACATCACCGACTACATGGGCTTCGAGGGCCTGCTGACGGACGAGGAGCGGATGATCCGCGGAACCGCCCGGAAGTTCGTGAACGCCGAGGTGCTTCCCATCATCGAGAAGCACGCCCAGGAGCAGACCTTCCCGAAACACCTCATCGCCAAGATGGGCGGGCTGGGCTTCTTCGGACCCTCACTGCCGGAGGAGTACGGCTGCGCGGGCCTCAGCAACGTGGCCTACGGCATCCTCATGTACGAACTGGAGCGGGGCGATTCGGGCCTGCGTTCCTTCGCTTCCGTGCAGGGCAGCCTGGTCATGTGGCCGATCTACGCCTACGGCAGCGAGGAGCAGAAACGCCACTGGCTGCCGAAGCTGGCCGCGGGTGAGAAGATCGGCTGCTTCGGCCTCACGGAACCTGATTTCGGTTCCAACCCCGGCGGCATGCTCACCAAAGCGGTGCGTGAGCCGGGTGGCAAGTGGCGCCTCAATGGCACCAAGATGTGGATCACCAACGGCACCCTGGCTGATGTGGCCGTGGTGTGGGCCCAGACGGAAGAGGGCATTCGCGGCTTCCTCGTGGAGAAGGGCACCCCCGGCTTCGGCGCGCCCGAGATGAAGGGCAAATGGAGCCTCCGCGCCTCCGTCACCTCCGAGCTGGTGCTGGAGGATGTCATCGTGGACGAGAAGGCCAGTCTGCTGCCCCATGTGAAGGGCCTGAAGGGCCCCCTCGGCTGCCTCACCCAGGCCCGCTACGGTATCGCCTGGGGCGCCATCGGCGCAGCCGATGCCTGCTACCAGTGCGCGCTGGACTACGCCCTGTCGCGCATCCAGTTCGACAAACCCATCGCCGGCTATCAGCTCCAGCAGGAGAAGCTGGCCTGGATGGTCACCGAGATCACCAAGGCTCAGCTCCTGGTGCTCCAGCTCGGCCGCCTGAAGGACGCCAAGACCTTCACGCCCGCCCAGGTGTCCATGGCCAAGATGAACAACGTGAACATGGCCCTGGAGGTCTGCCGCAAGGCCCGCACCATCCTGGGCGCCAACGGCATCCTGGACGAGTACCCGGTCATGCGCCACATGGCGAACCTGGAGAGCGTCTACACCTACGAGGGGACCCACGATATGCACACCCTCATCGTGGGGCAGGAAGTGACGGGCATTCCCGCCTACCGCTGACGCGGACTGCCCTCATCCACCAGCCACAAAGAAGGGCCCGCAGATGCGGGCCCATTCTTTTGGTCAGCGTGGGGTCAGAAGGATCCCGTGCCGGTGGGGGCCCCGACGCCGGTGGTGTAGTCCCAGCCCACGAGGGCGGGGAAGCCGTTGTTGCCCGTGGTGATGTCGCGGAAGACGCTCGGCGTGTTCTTGTAGAGGCTGTAGAGGTTCGTGAGGAAGGCCGTGGTGTTGGTGAAGCTCACGCCGCTGGTGTTCACCATGCCAGCTAGGCAGGGCGAGGAGACGCTGGTGCCGCCGAAGACCATCCAGCCCTTGTGGCCCTGGTAGGAGGTGCTGTCATAGACGGCCACGCCGGTGTTGGGATCGGCGTCCGAGGAGAGGTCTGGCACACCGCGGTTGGCGCCAGTCATGCTCACGCCGACCTGCCAGGTGGGCTTGGGAATGTAGGCGCTGTTGCCGCCCCCACCGCTGCTCCAGGCGGATTCCCCGGTGAAGTTGCCGTTGCTGTCCGTGGCCACGCTGGTGCCGCCCGCGGCGATCACGTACTGGGAGCAGGAGGGGTAGATCACCTTGCCGCCGGAATCCCCCGCCGACGCGAAGAAGAGCAGGCCATTCACTTTGAAGTGGCTGTCGTAGCTGGCCTCGCCGGAGGTTTCGCTGCCGCCCCAGCTCATGGAGATCATCTTGACCCCGGTGACCTTCACCGCGGCGTCCACTGCGCTGTAGAGGTCGGCATTGTTCGCCGAGTTGGCCTCCATGAGCACGATCTTGGCGTTGGGCGCCAGGGCGTGGGCCCACTCGATGTCGAGGGCGGCCTCTTCGTTCCAGCCCGGGTTTCCCTTTGGCTTCTTGCCGCTGGCGTAGGCCACCTGGAACACCTTGTTGCTCGAAGCCGTCACGTTGCTGGAGGATTCCAGCGGCAGGCCGAACTGCGAGGAGAAGACATTGAAGTCGTTGAGCGCCGATGGGTAGTCGTAGGCGTCAATGATGACGATGACATCGTGCCCCCCCGTGGAGGCCACCCCATAGAAGGCCCGGAGCTGGTTGGGCGTCATGCCGCCGGCGGGGCCGAGGCCGCCGTTGGGCTCAAGCAGGATGCGGTGGTTGGTGTGCGCGCGGACCCCGGCGTCCCCGGCGTGTTCGATGCTGGTTCCAGGGATGAAGATGTGGCCGACGATGCGGCTCCCATCATCCTGGGCCCGGGCCGGCAGGGCCCCCAGTACCAGCAGCGCAGCGGCGGCCGC
>JAKAMQ010000047.1 GCA_021812805.1 Acidobacteriota bacterium | reverse complement strand
GAGCAGGATGCCGCCGAGGGCCAGGAGGGAGGCGGGGGTCACCCTCCCCAGGGTGACCAGGGTGGCGGGGCTGGCCACGATGAGCCCGCCCTTCTGGAGGCCGATGAAGACCAGGAAGAGGCCGATACCCCCGGTGATGGCCGCCTTCATCTCCCGGGGGATGGCCTCCAGAAGGCGGCGGCGGATGCCCCCGAGGGTGGCGGCGAGGAAGCACACCCCGCTGAGGAAGGTCAGGGCCAGGGCCGCCCGCCAGGGGATGCCGTGGGCCTGGCAGAGGGTGTAGGCGAAGAAGGCGTTCATCCCCATGCCCGGGGCCAGGGCGATGGGGTAGTTGGTGGCCAGGCCCATGGCGGCGGTCATGATCGCCGAGGCGAGGGCGGTGGCGGTGATGAGGGCGCCAAAGGGCATGCCCGTCGCGGAGAGGATCTGCGGGTTCACCGCCAGGATGTAGGCCATGGCCGCGAAGGTCGTCAGTCCGGCCACGACCTCGCGCCGGAAGGTCGTGCCCTGGGCCTGGAGGCGGAACCAGCGATCGAGCATGGGGGGACCGCCCCGATGATAGCCTGGGAGCGGAGCCTTCCATGACCCCCGAGATCACCGTCCTCGACCGCGGATTCGTCAAGCTCATCGACCACATGGGGTCGGACCTCTCCGTGGTGAACGCGGCGCGGGTGTCCTTCGGCAAGCGCAAGGAGGCGCTGGACGAGGGCGACGCCAAGCTCATCCGCTACCTCTCGGAACACGAGCACACCTCGCCCTTCCGGCACACCGCCCTGACCTTCCACGTGAAGGCCCCCATCTTCGTGTTCCGGCAGTGGATGAAGCACCGGATCGCCTCGGAATTCAACGAGATCTCGGGCCGCTACGTGGAGTTCGCGGAGGACGAGTTCTTCGTGCCCGGGCTGTTCCGCCGCCAGGCCACGGTCAACAAGCAGGGCAGCGAGGGGGAAATTGACGAGGCCCACCATGCGCCCGCCCGGACCGCCTATCTGGAGGCGTGCCGCACCTCCGTGGCCCGCTACAAGGAGCTGATCGCCCTGGGCGTCTGTCGCGAACAGGCCCGGTGCATCCTGCCCCTGGGGCTCTACTCCGAGGTGTACTGGACCGTCAGCCTCCAGGCCGTGGCCCACTTCATCCGCCTGCGCGCCGACAGCCACGCCCAGTGGGAGATCCAGCAGTACGCCGCCGCGGTGCGGACCCTGGTGGAACCCCTCTTCCCGATGAGCCTGAAGGCGTTGCTGGCCTCGCCCAAGGGGTGAGGCGCCATTCATCAACTTACAAGGCATGACGAAGGTCGGGAGCCTCGGGCATGCTGGACGCATCCATGGATGGATCCCGGAGTTCCCATGCGCCCTCTGCTCATCGCCCTGCTCTCGGCCCTGCCCCTGCTGGCGGGCGGCGCCGGTACGCTCGCCTTCCGGAACCACCGCTTCATGGCGGAGGTGGCCTCCACGGAGCCGGAGCGCGAGAAGGGCCTGATGTACCGGGAATCCCTGGCCAAGGATCGCTGCATGTTCTTCAACTACGACCAGTCCGGCTACCACGCCATCTGGATGAAGAACTGCCTCATTGCCCTGGATGTGGCCTGGGTGGACGGGAACGGGCGTATCGTCGAACTGGCCGAGCGGGTGCCGCCCTGTTCGCCCATGCTGGGGGACAACTGCCCCACCTACGGCGGCACCGTGGAATCCCGCTACTTCATCGAGTTCCCCGCGGGCACATTCAGCCGCCTCGGGATCAAAAAAGGCGATCAGCTGGGCTGGGATCTCACCCTGGATGACGGCTCCCATGTGAAGGGGGGCGCCCCCCTGCCGGAAGGCCATCCGCGGAAGTAGCTACTCGTCCGCTTTGGGCTCCTCGCGCCCCCGGCGGGGGGGGCGGGCGAGGGTGCGCAGGTGGTCGGGCACCGGGGGAAGCTCCGGCAGATCCAGGGGGCTGAGACGGTCCGCCAGCAACGTCCAGGCCCGGGCCTGACGGGGCAGGCGGTCGGCCTGGATGACTTCGAAGCCCTGGGCGTAGCTCACGAAGGGCGGCATCACCAGGGCGAAGCCGGTGTACAGGAAGGCCGGCAGGCGCAGCCAATCGGGCTCGCCGGACGGGCCGAGACCGGGCACCGCGAAGAGGGGATGCACCCCCCCGTTGATCCAGAACCCGTGGAAGGGGTCGTGGCGGGGATAGACGAAGATGCGGCGGCGGTGGATGAGCGTGAGGGGGCCGATCCGGGCCTGTTCCACGGGCTGGACGCCGGTGCCGGCCAGGACCGGCCCCAGGCTGCGCTCGGGATGCCCCACCACCTGGATCAGGGTCCGGCCCGGACCCTTCAGCTTCCGGAAGACCGTGCGGAGTTCCTCCGCCTCCTCCCCTTCGAGGGTGCCCTGGGAGGGCTTCAGGTCGCCCAGCAGGGCCACCTGCTCGGGGTCGTAGTCGGCCAGCAGGCCCAGCACCCGTTCCCAGATCTCCTGCTGGGGGGTGGCCGGGAGGGGATCGAAACGCCGGCGACGGGCCGCGCCGAGGCCGAAGAAGAAGTCCGCCAGGACCAGGGTCCGCTGCCGGGGAAGCCACACCGCCCGGCGGCTGTCGAGCACCACATCATCGCTGAGCTGGACCTGCATCGGGCCTCCCGTCTCCATTGGACCACAGCCCGGGGCCCGGGCCGTCCAGAGGCGAAACCTTGCGTTATCCTCGACACGGAGGTTGCCCCGTGCCCCTGGATGCCCCGACGCCCCTCTACACGGGGGAGCGACTGAGAGACTTGATCCTCTGCTACGCGGGTCCGTGGGCCTTCGGACCCTACCTGCGCTGCCGCGAGGATCTGGAACTGCTCTGGCACGCGCGGCAGGGCGTGATCCTGGCCTTCGCCGAAGGCGCGGTGGCCCTGGCCCTCCTCTTCGCGGGCCTCTTCCCGCTGGCGGGCCTCGTCTCGGTCCGCTTCTGCCTGCCCCTCTGGCTGCTCTGGTGCCTGGGCATGTCCGTGACGAGCATCCTCCAGGCCACCAAGGGCAAGCGCCACAAGATCCCGGTCATCCACCAGTTCGTGGACTACCTCTGATCCGACGCGGGTCGCGGAGCAGGCGAGTGGATGTCGCCTGCGGAGCGGGGGCCCGCACGGATCAGAATCACGCAGGGGTGGGTCGGGCATTCAGGATCAGCATCGCATCGCCGTACGAGAAGAACCGGTAGCGCTCCTTCACGGCCTCTGCGTACGCCGCCTGAGCCAGGTCCAGGCCCAGCAGGGCGCTCACCAGCACGAAGAGGGTGCTCTCGGGCAGATGGAAGTTGGTGAGCAGGTGGTCGGCGGTGCGCAGCCGGTAGCCCGGCGTGATGAAGAGCCGCGTGGCGCCCTCCCGGGTGAGGGTCTGGCCGTCCCAGGCCGCCTCCAGCGTGCGCAGGGACGTGGTGCCCACGCAGAGGAGGGGGCGCGTGCGCTCCCGCAGCACCGACTCGAGGGCGGCGGCGGTGCCTTCGGGGATCTCGTAGCGCTCCTCGTGCATGGCGTGGTCCTCCAGGCGCTCGGCGGTCATCGGGCGGAAGGTGCCGAGGCCCACATGGAGCCGCACGGGATGCCAGCCGCAGCCCCGGTCCCGCAGCCGCCCGATCAGCTCCGGGGTGAAGTGCAGGCCCGCCGTGGGGGCGGCCACGGCCTCGCCCTCCCGGGCGGCGAAGACCGTCTGGTAGCGGGCCTCGTCTTCATCTTCCGCCAAGTGCTCGATGTAGGGCGGCAGGGGCAGGCGGCCGATGCGATCAATCTCGTCCCAGTCCAATCCGTGCTCCGCGGTGACCCGCACCGTCCGCAGGCCCTCGGGCCGCGTCTCCAGCACCCGCAGCTCCGCCAGGGTCGTGCCGCGAGTGGGATCCACCACCGTGGCCCGGGCGCCGGGCTTCAGGCGCGCCCCGGGCTTCACCAGGGCCTCGAAGGCACCCTCCCCCAGGCTGCGCAGCAGCAGGGCCTCCCCCGCGCCGCCGCCCGAACGCCGCAGGAAGAGCCGGGCATGGCGCACGCGCACATCGTTGGGCACGCAGAGGCTGCCCGCCGGAACCAGGTCCGGCAGGTCGCGGATGCTCCGGTGGGACCAGGCTCCCGTGGCGGCATCCACCACCAGCAGCCGGGCGCCGTCGCGTTCCGCCGCGGGGTGCTGGGCGATCAGTTCCGGCGGGAGGTCGAAGTGGAAATCGGAGCGTTTCATGGGGAGGCTGGCGCAAGCGGCCAAGGCGATGGCGCCGTGCCTGGCGGAATCGCCCATCGGTCCGGTGGTCTCAATACGGCAGGGACTTCAGGTACGCCCGGAGGTCCGTGTCGAAGGAAGCCTCGTAGTGCGGCGCCGACGCCCGGATATCCTCCTCGAAAAGCGCGAGATCGTGGGGGTATTTAGAGTCGGGGAAACCAACATTGCCGGGCATGCCCTTGCGATCCGAATCGAAGGGGCTGCGGCAGGTCGCGAGGATGTTCCCTTTCGGATCGAGGAACAGCCAGTAGGGGATGCCCATGTTCGTGGCGCTGTAGGTCGCCATCATATCCTTCCAGCCCGGGTTCTCCAGCCCGAGCTGGGCGGGCGCTTCCATCCCGTCAATCTGGGCAATCACATAGTTCCTGTCGAAGAAAGGCTTGAGGGCCGGTGCGTTCAAAAGAGCATCCAACCGGTGGCACCAGGGGCACCAGGAAGCATGAAAGATCAGGAACACGTTCTTGTGTTCCCTCGCGGCCTCGGCTTCGGCGGCGTTCAGGACGGCCGCGGCCGATGGCCGAGCCGCAGCGGCCCGCGCGGGTGAGGGAGTCAGGGCCAGCAGGGCCGCCGCGCCCAGCGACAGGAATGCATTTCTCATGGGGCCTCCGGGGTCCAGAAAGGGTTCTATAGAAAGCTTTAGATGCCGGTGGGTGGAAGCAATGACACCTCCAGGCCTCAGCCTTCGGCGAACTGCAGCCGGTGCAGCCGCGCGTACTCGCCATCCCGGGCCAGCAGCGCTTCGTGGGTGCCCTCTTCCACGATGCGGCCCTGCCTGAGGGCGCAGATGCGGGTGGCGCGCTGGATGGTGCTGAGGCGGTGGGCGATGACCAGGGTGGTGCGGTTCTCCATGAGGGCCTCCAGGGCGGCCTGGACGGCCCGCTCGCTCTCGGTGTCGAGGGCGCTGGTGGCCTCGTCGAGGATCAGGATGGGCGGATCCTGGAGGAGGGCCCGGGCGATGGCCAGGCGCTGGCGCTGGCCGCCGGAGAGGCTGGAGCCGGTCTCCGCCAGGGGGGTGTCGTAGCCCTTCGGCAGCGCCATGATGAAGTCGTGGGCGTGGGCCTTTTTCGCCGCGGCGATGACGGCGTCCCGACTGGCATCGAGGCCGTAGGCGATGTTGTCGTGCACCGTGTCCAGGAAGAGGAGCGTCTCCTGGGTGACGATGCCGATGACCTTCCGCAGCTCCCGCGGGTCGAAGTCGCGGAGGTCCGTGCCGTCCAGGGTGATGCGGCCGGCCGAGGGATCGAAGAAGCGCGGCACCAGGCTCACGAGGGTGGTCTTTCCGCCGCCGCTGCCGCCCACCAGGGCCACCGTCTCGCCACTGTGGACCGCGAGATCAATGCCCCGGAGGACGGGATGCTTGGGATCGTAGGCGAAGGCCACGCCCTCGAAGCGGAGGCTGGAGGGCCGGGCCGGCACGGGCTTCGGGTTCGCCGGGGCCGTCAGTTGGGGCTCGACATCCAGCAGGCCGAAGATGCGCTCCAGAGCCACGGTGCTCATCTGCATCTCCCCGGCCATCCGGGTCAGGCGGCGGATGGGATCGTAGAGCTGGTAGATGGCCAGCAGGAACATGAGGAAGTCGCCGCCGGTCATGGCGCCGCTGCGGATCCGCGCGGCCCCGTAGAGGGCCAGTCCCGCCAGGAGCAGGCCGCCCACGCTCTCCATGATGGGGCTGGACAGGGCCTGGATGCGGATCACCTTCATGCCCAGGCGGTAGAGGCCCCGGCTCTGGTCGTGGAAGCGTTTGGACTCGTAGTCCTCCCGGGCGAAGGCCTTCACCACCCGCATGTTGGAGAGCACTTCCTTGAGGCGCTGGAGCAGGACATCCGCGCTGCTCTGGGCCTTGTGCCCCTGCCGCCGGATGAGCTTGGTCAGGTGCTTGATGGGGAGGAAGACCAGGGGGAAGAGGGCCACCAGCACCAGGGCCAGCCGCCAGTCGGTGCGCACGATGAGCACCACCATGACCACGGCCATGGTGACCTGGCGCAGGAGCTCGGCCACCTGGGTGGACACCAGCTGCTGGACCAGGCCCACATCGCCCAGGATGCGGTTCATGAGTTCGCCCACGGGGCGGATCTGGAAGAAGACGGGATCCTGGCCGAGCACCCGGTCGAAGAGGCGCTCGCGGAGATCCTTGACGGCCTTCATGCCGCTGCGGGCCACGAGCACGGAGCCGGCGTAGAGGAAGAGGCCCCGCAGGAAGAAGAGCCCGGCGATGAGGGCCGGAATGAGCAGGATGTTCGACTGGAGGGTCTGCGCGGGGGGCAGGAACCGCGTGATGGCCTGGATGGCGTGGGGCCACTGGGCCACGCCGTTCCCCCCCATCTTCAGCTGGTGGTCGAAGAGCAGCTTGAGGGAGACCAGGATGAAGGCCTGGAGGCTGTTGCCCACCGTCAGCAGCAGGCCGCCGGCCAGGGTTCCCGGCAGGTAGGGCCTCAGGTGGTGGCGGAAGAAGCGGCGGACAGGATTCAAGCAGGCCTCGATCCACCAGATTAGCGGAAGGTGGCTATTCCACCGTCACGGCCACCGTGCTCTTCCCGTCGTTCAGGCTGAACAGTTCGGTGCCCTTGGGCACGTCCAGGGCCTGCTCCATGAGCCGGTTCATGTGGATGCCCCGGGCGTGGGCTTCCTTCAGCTGGGCGTCCGAGAGGTAGCCGCTCACGGCCCGGGCGAGGCCCAGCGCGACCCGGATGGTCACCGTGTCCTTCTGGCCCTTCTCCCGGATGCGGACCACCAGGAAGCGACCCTGGGACGGATTGGCGGCCTGGGGCTGGACGCCCATGGCCAGCAGGGCCAGACGGCAGGCATCGAAGGAGGCGTCGGACTGGAGCCCCGCCTGGAGCACCGGCACCGCGCGGGGATCCTTGCGCCGGGCCAGTTGCAGGGCGGCGGCGGTGCGCACTTCAGCGAGGGGATCCCCCAGGGCCTCGACCAGGCCCTCCTGCGCGCCGATGCTGTTCCACTGGCGGATGCCCCAGCAGCGGATGCGGTTCAGCTTGGCCTCCCGGCCCAGCAGGCGCTGGTCCGGGTAGCGCGTCAGGAAGGCGGTGTAGGCGGCGGCGGCTTCATCCCAGCGCTGGTCCTGCTCCAGGCAGGAGGCCAGCCAGAAGCTGGCGTCCGGGGCGCGGGAGGAATCCGGGTAGTCGGCGAGGAGCTTCCGGTAGCAGGCGGCCGCGTCGTACCAGTGCTGGGCGAAGCGCAGGTCGCGCGCCTGCTGGAAAAGGGCTTCCGCAGCGCCCCCGGGGGCGGCGAAAAAGGCCGGTTCCGGGCTCGCCACGAGGACGGGCAGGAGCACCAGGGCACGCAGGTTCATGCGCCGCCCCCCTTGAGGTGACGCTCCATGTGGATGGCCTGGCTTTCCAGGTTATGGGTCGCAGCCCACTTCCGGAGCTGGTCGGCACGCTCGGTGCTGAGGCAGCTGTCCTCCAGGGCCAGTTCGGCGATCCAGGCATGGAGCTTGGCGCGGGTGGCCTCCGCCTCGGGGCTGGGGGCGCCCCAGTCGGCGAGCTGGTGGCTGGCCTGCAGCAGCGACAGGGCCATCTCCCGCTCCTGGTGGCGGTCTTCCTCGCCCTTGCGGCAGAGGGCGGGGTTCGTGTCGAAGTCCTGGAGCAGGGTGGAACTCTGCTGGAAGAAGGCGATCCAGGCCCGGTCCTGGCTGCGCCGCTGGGCCAGCTGCTCGATCCGGTCCGTGTCCTGCGCCAGGGCGCGGAGGTGGCGGATGTGCTGGACGATGATGATCGAAGGCAGGCCCGCCAGGAGCAGGGCCGCGGCCGAGGCCAGGCCCCAGGTGCGGTACCAGGGCCGGGCGGGGACGGCCAGCACCGGGGCCAGCTCGGCGCCGTGGGCGCCCAGGCCCAGATGGAGTTCCAGCAGTCCGGCCAGTTCCGCCTGGATCGCGGGATCGTCAGGCCAGTCCTCGGGCCGCTCCAGGAGCTCGAAGCGCCGGGCGTCGTCGAGGAGGCTGGGATCGAGGCGGGGAGTCATGGCTGGGGTCCGAGGGTCTTGCGGAGTTTCTGGAGGCTCTGGAACAGGGTGGCTTTGACGGTGCCTTCGGCGCAGTGCAGGTCCTGGGCGATGCGCTTGAGGGGGTGCTCATGGACGTAGTAGGCCAGGACCATGGCCCGCTGCCGGGGCGTCAGCCCCTCCAGGGCCCCGCGCAGGGCCTGGAGTCGTCGGCTTTGGTCCACGGAATCCCAGGGTGAAGCCTGCTGGGGATCCGGAGCGTCAAAGGTCTCGGGAGGGGGTACCTCCCGCCCTCTTCTACGCAGATGGTCGGTCGCCGCATTAGCCGCCAGGGTGAAAAGCCAGGCCGCCACCGGCCGCCCCTCCTCGAACCGTTGGCAGTGCTGGAGGCACTTGAGGAAAACCTCCTGGGCCAGTTCCTCCACCACCCCGGCCTCGCCCTGGAGGCGACGGTGGAGGAAGGCGCAGAGGGGCCGCTCGAAGCGCGCCATCAGATGGGCCAGGGCCTCCTCGTGGCCGGCCTTGAGGCGCGCCATCCAGTACTCGGGCGAATCGGCCGGAGCGGAAGGGGGCTGGAGGATATCCGCGGGCATCATGCCGGCGGCACGGGCTTGAAGGACAGCATGGGCTGCCCCAGCTTTTCCATGACGAGCTTGAGCTGGGCATCGGTCAGCGTGGCCCGGAGGCCCACCCGGCGCTTCTCCTGCATCAGCTCGGGGGGGGCGGCGCCCGGAGCGGGCTGGACGGCGCTCACCAGGGCCACCAGCCGCTGGAGCCAGGGGGCGATCTGCGCGATGCCTTCGGCGCTGCCCCCGATGGCCAGATCGAACTGGTTGGGCTGGCCGGGCGAACCTCCCGGAGCGACGCTCCAGAAGAGCGCATCGAGGCCCCGGGGCAGGTCGCGGAGGGTGCGGGTCTCCGGCAGCCGGCTCCGGAGTCCGCCCAGCAGCGCCTCCGGCTGGAGGTAGCCCTGGAAGGGAGCCTGGGCATTAATCCAGGCCGCCGCAGCGGCCGCATCCGGACGGGCGGCCAGGGTCCTCCGCGAGGCCAGCCGCTGGAGGGCGGAGAGATCGCCGATCCAGAGCTGCCCCTGCTCATCGCTGGCGGCGCGGATGTGGGCGGTGGTCCCGGGGGTATCCAGATCCAGGATGACGTAGAGCGGCCAGTCGCGGCCATTCAGGCGCAGCATCCCCTCCTGGGGGAAGTCCTCCGCCAGGGCCGCCAGGAGGGCCTTCGGATTCTGAAACTGGTCCAGCTGGACCAGGATCTGGCCCAGTCCTTTGCCCTGGACCGGCCCCTCCAGGAGATGGAGGGTCAAACGCCCGGTTTCCGTATGGGGGTTGATCCGGGCCTTCTGCAGGAAGAGATCCAGGGCCCGGCTGGCTTCAGGCTCCCGGGCCAGCAGGTTCTGGATATCCGGTTGCGTGAGCATCCACCCGGCTCCGCCCGAGAAGGAGAGCACGCTATCCTCCGGGGCGGACTGGACCCACGCGGGCACGCGCGGATGGGGCCGGCAGGACGAGGCCAAGCCAAGGCCAGCCACGGCGACCGCGACGGGAACGAGCAGTCTGAGGGCCGGGCGGTGCATGGAGGCTCCTGTGGCCTGGCTACGGGAAGCGGGCCGGAGCGTTTATGTTAGGTGAGATGTCGCAAGGCCGTGGGCAGATGGGGACTGCGCATCAACTGGGCCTGTTCCGCCTCGGACAGCAGGCCCCAGACCCGGATCGAGGCATCCCGGGGGGTCTTCGGATTGAACAGCAGTTCGGACATGATGGAGGGGTGGGCCATCAGCACGGGATGGCTGGCGATCTGGGCCAGGATGCTGCGCGGGGTGAGCTTGTTGCGGGCCAGGCGGAGGAGCAGGCCCGGATCCAGCTGGCGATCGGAGACCAGAAGCTGCAGGGTGGGCTCGTCCTGGAGCACCTCCTGGGGCAGGTGGCGCATGAGTTCGCCGCCCGAGGCGCGCAGGGCCGCGATGCGGTGGGGGCGGTCCATGCCGAGGTAGAGTCCCCGGAGCCGGCCCAGAACCTGGCGTTTCAGATCGAGGTGCAGGATCCGCGGATCCCGGAGAATGTCCACGAGGGGTTTCACCCCCGGCAGGGCATCCAGCAGGCCCAGGGCCACCGCCTCGGGCAGCTGGGGGTGGTGCACCAGAGCCTCCACCACCAGGGGATCCTCCGCCCAGGCGCGATGGGCCGCCACCTGTTCGATCCGCCCCAGATCCATGGCCGGCAGCGCGGCGGCGAGGAGGCGCGGGGTCAGGGCCGGGTTCTCCAGGGCCAAGGCGAACACCTGGGGATCGGGATCGCGCAGCACCTGCGCAAGCTGGTCCTCCTGGGTGCCCTGGGAAGCCAGGAAGACCCGCTCCTCCAGCGTGGCCCACCGGCCCTCCTCCGGGCGTTCCGGCAACCCGGTCCGCTGGCGCTGGAGGCGATCGTAGAACACCTTCACCACCCGGAGGAGGTGGGGCGCCTGGCGCTTGGCCCAATAGGTGATGAACTGGTACTCGCCCTCTTCGAGCTGCGCGAACAGGCTGACGGCCCGCTGGACTTCCCGCCGGCCGGAGGCGCCGCCTTCCAGCGCGCTCACCAGCTGATCGGCGAGGCCGATTCGCCGGGAGAGCTCGGGGGGCGTACCCGGCGCATCCAGGAAGGCCTGCCGGACCGCGTGCCGGAAGTACCAGCGGGCCTCGCCGTAGATCTCCTCGAAGGTCTCCGGGGTGTCGCAGCGGCCCAGGGCCAGGCAGACCAGCTCCTCGGAGATGAGGGGATTCTGCAGGGCCGCCTGCCGGAGTTCGGGATCCGCATCCATCAGGAAGCCTAGCAGTTCCTCCGGCAGCACGGTCTCACGGGCCTGCGCCACGCGGTCGCCGTGCTGGAGCCGCCCGTCTCCCGCGGTTTCCGGGGCCCCTGCGGGGGCGGTGGTCAGGGCGTCCCAGTCATCCTCCTCGGGCGGGAGCGGGGGCAGTTCCTGGGTGTTCCCGGAGGCGGCCACGCTCTTGGCCAGCTGCTTGGCGAGGAGCTTGGCCACGGGCTTGAGGCCCGGCTGGAGCTGCTGGTAGAGCTGCCGCACTGCTTCGGCCCGCTCGGCCTTCTCGTCGGCGGGCGCCAGATCCATCTCGCGCATCTGGTCGAAGAGCGACACCACCATCTCGAGATCCCGGCGGATGGGTTCGGGCGTGGCCTCGTTCTCCGCCAGGCCCAGGAGGATCGGCCAGTGGGCCAGCCAGTGGGGGGTCCGGGCCATGAGCGTGAGCAGGCGGGGGGAGACCAGGGACTTTGCCAGCCCTTCCAGCAGCCGGATCTGCCCTTCGCTGGGGAGCTGGGGGCGGATGAGGGCCAGGTGACGGAAGTGGGGCCGCTCGGATTCGTCCAGGGAGGCCAGAAAGCCCGCAGCCGGTTCCCGCACGTCAAGCACAGGCGGTGGCGAGGTAGGCCAGCAGCCGGGCATCGCGGCGGAACTGGAGCGCGTCCACCAGGGCGCCCTTCAGCCCCGGCTGGGCATGCAATCGCTCCAGGTGCGCCAGGGTGGTGATGCTGCCGCCCATGACCAGGGGCAGGCCGGACAGGCGGCTCAGGGCATGGGCCGTGTCGAAATCTGGATCCGCCCCCGGATCGTCCGGGATGTCCACGAAGAGAAGGCGGCGGAAGCCGTAGGCCTTGGCCCGCTTGGCCAGCTCGGTGGCGCTCATGCAGCTGGCATCCACCCAACCGGAACGGTGGACCTGGCCGCCCCGGGCGTCCACGGCGGCGGTGAGATAGGGCTGGAAGCGGGCCACGAGCTGCTCGACCACCAGGGAGGACTTGTGGAGCAGGGTGCCCACCACCAGCCAGGTGGCGCCCTGATCAATGAAGTACTGGGCCTGGTCGGAACTCCGCACGCCCCCGGCGACCTGGATGCAGGTCTTCGGGCCCTGGGAGCGGGCGTACTGGAGCAGCTGGCCGATCAACTCGCGGTTGTTGCCGGTGCCCTGGGCGGCATCCACATCCACCAAGGCCAGGCGCGTGGCGCCCTGGTCCAGGATCCACGCGGCCAGATCCAGGGGCGTCTCGGCGCAGGGCTCCAGCTGCCCCGCGGGAACCACACGGCCGTGCTGAAGGTTGAGGGTGGGGAAGATCTTCACGCGTGCATCCCGGGCAAAGGGAGTGTAACGCAAGTGTCATGGCACCGGGGCGGCCCATTGCTCGAGCAGTTTCCGGGCGGCGTCGGCCTCCGCCTTCTTCCGCGTCGCACCGACCGCCTCGGCGGCATGGCCGTTGGTGTCCACCCGCACCCGGAAGCGCGGCGCATGGTCCGGACCGGCTTGTTCCAGCAGGGTGTAGACCGGCGGCGGGAGACCCTTCCGGGCCGCAGTCTCCTGGAGGGTGGTCTTGGTGTCCCGGCGGGTCCAGAGGCCGGCGTCGGCGGAACGGATGGCCGCGAGGTGGCGGGCTTCCACCAGCGCCTGCACCCGCGCCACGCCATCGCCGCCCGCGGCCTGGGCATCCAGGAACACGGCGGCCAGCAGTGCCTCCACCGCATCCGCCAGGGGCTTCGGGCCCATGGGCGCCCGGCTGGCGGTGTGCAGCAGGCCCGGCAACGCCAGCTCCAGGGCCCACTGGTGGAGGGCGTCCGTGCAGACCAGCACGCCCCGGAGCTTGCTCATGGGGCCTTCCTGCCAGTCGGGACGTTCCCGGTGGATGGCCAGGGCCACGCAGAAATTGAGCAGCGCGTCGCCCAGGAATTCCAGGCGCTGGTTGTCGCGGCTCCGGCCCGCGGAGGCGTGGGACAGGGCCTCCTCCAGCAGGGCCGGATTCCGGAAGGTGTAGGCCAGCCGCGCTTCGAGAGGCTCCCGGGTGGAGCGCCCCGCCCGGCTCATTCGGCCAGTTCGCCGGGGAGCTGCCCATTGAACCGCGCCTTGTTGAAGGCCTGCCGGAAGCGGGCGTTCTTCATCATCTGCATCACGAGACCCAGGCGGTGGGCCTCCCGCAATTCCTGCTTGAATCCGGGGATCCGGCCCTGCTCGTAGAGCTCGGCGGCCAGCCAGGCGTGGGCGTTGGCATTGTAGGGATTGGCTTTGAGGGCCTGGCGGAATCCATAGATGGCCTTGTCGGGGTCCGAGTCGTAGAGCCGGATGGCATCGCTCAGGGTGATGTTGCCCAGGTTCATCCGCTCGCTGGGGGGAAGCTGCTGCAGCTGGTGTTCCTGGAAGCGCCCGGGCTGGTCGAGGGGAGTGGTGTCGGCGTCCCGTGGGGCCGGTTTCGGCCGCGGCTCTGGTTCCGTGCGGGGGGGCGCGGGTTCGGGGGCCGGCGCGGGGACGGTGGCGGGGGGCCGCGGCGCCGGCACCTGAGTGGCGACCCGGGCGGTTCCCGCGCTCGGCTGGGCAGGCGCGGATTTCGGCAAGGCTTCCGTCGCCGGCGCAGCGGCCACGGGCGGGGCGGCCGCGGGCCTCGGCTGGGGGGTCCGGAGCTTCCACCACGCGCCGGCGCCGAGGGCCGCGAGGAGCAGGGCCGCCGTGCCGACCCAGAGGCCCGCGCCGCGCTTCGGGCGCACGGCCGTCAGCGGCGGGAGGGCCTGAGGCGGAAAAGGCGCCGTGGGCGGCGGGAGCGGAACCGAAGGCACCGGGGCGGTGACGGTGGCTGCAGCTTTCGCCTGCAGCAGCGAGGTGGCTTCCTCCATCTGGCCCATCCAGGAGGGATCCTTCGCGGCGCGGAGGGCCTTGGCAAAGTCCTCCGCCGTCTGGAATCGCTGGTCCGGATCCTTGATCAGGGCGCGGTCCAGCACCGACTGGATGGCGGGGCTGATGCCCTGGAGCTGGGAGGTATCAATGGGCTCGGGCGGCTCGTTGACGATCTTGTAGAGGATGGTGGGGGTGGTGTCGCCCGAGAAGGGGCGCCGACCGCTGAGGGCCTCGTAGAGCATGACGCCCACGGCGAACAGGTCGCTGCGTGGATCCGGCTTGCCGGTGCGGATGTACTCCGGCGCCATGTAGCTCACGGTGCCCATGACCATGCCCGTGGCGGTCATGTCGGAATTACTGATCTTGGCCACGCCGAAATCCATCACCTTCGCGTGGAGGCGGCGGCCGTCCTGGTGCACGCGCACGTTGGTGGGCTTGATGTCGCGGTGGACGATGTGCTGCCGGTGGGCGAAGCCGAGGCCGTCGCAGACCTGGGCCAGCACCTCCAGGATCTCCGAGCGCGTCAGGGCCTGCTGCTGGATCAGCTCGTCCAGGTCATGCCCCTTCACGAACTCCATGGCGATGTAGAGCACGCCCTGGTCCTCGCCGAATTCGTAGATGGTCACCAGGTTCGGGTGGTTCAACACACCCGCGGCGCGGGCCTCCCGGGCGAAGCGTTCCTTGGCCTCGCTGCCCTGGGCCGCCGCGGGGAGGATCGTCTTGATGGCCACTTCCCGTCCGATGGAGGGATCCACACCCAGGTAGACCTCGCCCATGGCCCCGTTGCCGAGGACACGGCGGATCTCGAATTTGCCAAGCTTTTCGAACATGCGACTCCCTCCCGGGCGGGGTGGATGACGGGAAAGCATAGGCCCGAACCCCCGTTCAGCCAAGGCTCTTGGGATATCCCGGCATCCGGAGCTCCGTTTCAGGACTGGAATCCTGGCGCGGGACATGCAACTGTAGGGGCCACATCCACCGGGAGCCTGTGTGCCCGCCGTACGTGTCCGTCCTTTTCTGCCGGCCCTGATGGGCTCCCTGCACCAGCAGGCGGCCGAAGGCGAACTCGTCCTCGAGCAGAACGACGGGGTCCGCCGCCTCTACTGGTCCGGCGGGAACCTGCGGTACCTGCACAGCGACGCCGGCGGCGAGCAGTTCGGCAATTTCCTCATCCGCCGCGGCGTGCTCGACATGGCCGCCCTGAAGGAACTGCTGGCCGATGGCGAGGGCGCCCGCGTGGGCGACCGGGTCATCCAGTGGGGCCTGATGACCCAGCAGGAGCGCGATGCCCAGCTGCATGAACTGCTGGGCTCCATCCTGCTGCATGCGCTGGAGCACCCGATCCTGCAGTTGACATGGCAGCCGGGCCCGCTGGCCGGGAGCCTCAGCGGCGATCTGCAGTTCAGCCTGGACCACCGGCGCCTGGTCTGGGATGTGTTCCAGACCGCCCAGATCGATCAGGAATTGCAGGACATGTTCCGGAGCGAACCGGATTGGCGCTGGCAGGCGCCCCAGGACCTGCTGCTGACCCTGGCGGACCTGCCCCTGAATCCCCATATCGCCTACGCCGTGTCGCTGATGGGCAGCGAGCCCCTGGGCTGCGACACCCTCACTTCCCTCACGGGCCTGGAATCCTCCGTTGCCGCGCGCCTGGTGGCCGCCCTCTGGACCCTGGGCGGCCTGCGCTTGACCCGTGGCACCCTGCCCCTGCTTCCCCGGACCGAGCCGCCACCACCCCCGCCGCCTCCCCCGGCCCCGACACCTCCGGCGCCCCTGCCACCCATCGAGGTGGAATCCATCCAGATCCTGCCGGAGGATCTGGAACCGGAGATGGATCCACCGGCGCCCCCGGGAGCCTTCGCGGACCCGGCCTCCTATGAGGGTGGCGCCCTGGAACTGGATATGCCCCCGCCGGCACCGCCCGCGGTCCTCCCCTCGCCGCCCCTTCCAGCGGCGGCGGAAGGCGATGATACGCCCGCGCTCCGGGCCCGGAAGCTGTTCGTCAAGGCCAAGTCCTACCTCATGCAGGATCGCACCAGCGAAGCCATCCGCACCCTTGAGCAGTCCGTCAAGCTGGATGGCGATTCCCCCGAAGCCTACGAAACCTGGCTGCTCCTGGGCCGCCTGCGGACCTCCAATCCCGCCTGGTCCACCCGCGCCATCGAGGCCCTCCAAGTCGCCTCCCGCCTCAAGCCCAAGGCCGCCGAACCCTGGGCCCTCATGGGCGAGCTCTACCACCGCAAAGGCTTCAAGGCCAACGCCCAGGGCTGCTTCCGCCGGGCCCTCGACCTGGATCCCTCCGTCGCCGTGCCCACGGATCTGCCCACGGCTTCATCGCTGGCTCCGTCCGGGCGCGAAGGGGAGCCCACGATCCTCGGACGTCTGGGTTCGGGGCTGCGCGCCATGCTGGGGCGCCAGGAGCGGGAATAGGCCTACCGGTCTCCAGGCGGCACCCGGGCCGCCAGGCGCCGGAGTTCAGGCTCCTCCGGAAAAGCCGCGAGCCCCCGGGCCACCACCACTGCCGCCTCCGGCGCACTGCCCGCCTGCAGCAAGGCGAGGGCCACCATCTGGTGCCAGAGCCCCCGTCCACCTTGAGGGAAGGCCGCGAGCGCGTCCCAGGCATCCCGGGCAGCGATGGACAGGTTCCCTTCGGCCGCCGAGACCCCCACCAGGGCCTCCCAGAGCAGCAGATCCCGCGGATTCTGGTCCAGCCCGGCCCGGAGCAGCTCGCGTGCCGCTTCCGAGTCGCCTTGCTCCTGGAGCCATCGGCCGAGCCGCAGGAAGGAAAGGGTCGAATGCGGATCGGCGGCGATGGCCTCCAGAAGCGTGGATAGCGCCCGATCCGCCTGCCCCCGTGCGAACTGGAGCTCCGCCTGCGCCACCAGACGAATGGGCCGAGTGTCGGGCGCGTCAGGGGCCCGGGCGAGGATCGCCTCCGCTTCGTCCAGGCGGCCCAGTTCCCGGAGGGCCCGGGCCCCCTCCAGGAAGACCTTCAGGGGCGCTCGGGGACGCAGCTGGAGGAAGGCCCGCGCGGCTTCGGCGCACGCCTCCCAGACCCCGGTCATGGCCGCTTCCTGGAGCAGGTTGTACTGGACCCGGGGATCCCCGGGCTGCTCCCGGGCCTCGGTTTGCGCGAGTTGGAAATAGGCCTGCTGTTTGGCCTGTTCCCGATCCGGTTCGGCCTTGCCGAGGTGATGGATGACGGCCGCCAGCGGGGCGGTGCGCCATCCCTGGGTGTCGAAGGCGGGATCAAGGGTTTCATGGATCCGGCCCGTGTAGGCCAGGCCCTCCTGCCGCCGGAACAGGCGGAGGGCTGAAAACTCCGTGCAGAAAGCCAGGTGTTCGGTACCCGGGAACCCGCCCGGGTTGGGCGATGAGCCCCCGTGGATGCCCAGGTAGGCGCCGCTGGGGAGGTAGTTGCGGATGGTGAGCAGGAACCCCTCGACCTCCGGCCGGCCGAGGGCCGCCCGGATGGCCGCCGCACCCTCGGCATCCAGGCGCTCGTCGGCATCGAGCACCAGCACCCAGTCGCCGCTGCACTGGCGGAGACTCTCATTCCGAGCCGCGGCAAAGTCATCCACCCAGGCGAAGGAGCACACCTTCGCGCCCCGGGCTTCGGCGATCGCCACCGTGGCATCGGTGGATCCGGTGTCCACCACCACCGTCTCGTCCACGAGTCCCTGGAGCGAATCCAGGCAAGCGCCCAGGCGCTCCGCCTCGTTCCGGACGATCATGGCGAGGCTCAGGCGGGGGGCCACGGTTCAGCCCCCCGCAAGGGACTGCAGGCGAAGCAGCCCGGGGTGATCCTTGAAAATGGACAATCCTTGTCGAAGGATGGCCCGCCCCTGCTCGGTGTGCCCCTCCTTGAGCAGGAACCCCGCCACCAGCGCATGCCAGTGGCCGCCGCCCCCCTCCGGCAGCGCCTGGAGGGCCGTCCAGGCGTCCGCGGCG
>JAKAMQ010000214.1 GCA_021812805.1 Acidobacteriota bacterium | reverse complement strand
CGGAGATCTCCATGCCGCGGGATTCGCAGGCATCGGCGCAGATGGTGGCCACCCCGCCGGAGTTGCTCACCACGGCCACGCGGTTGCCCCGGGGCAGCGGCTGGTTCGACAGCAGCAGGGCGATATCGAACAGTTCCTCCAGGGTATCGGCCCGGATCACCCCGGCCTGCTGGAAGAGGGCTTCCACCTCCGCATCGTTCTGGGGGCTCGCGCCGATATGGGCCTGGGCCATCCGCCGCCCCGCACCGCTGCGGGCGCTCTTCACGCAGAGGACGGGCTTGCGGTGCGAGATGCGCCGGGCCAGCCGCGCGAAGCGGCGGGCGTTGCCGAAGGTCTCCAGGTAGAGCAGCGCGAGGTCCGTGTTCGGATCCTCGTCCCAGTACTGCAGCAGGTCGTTGCCGGAAACATCCGCGCGGTTGCCGGCGGAGACGAACGTGGAAAAGCCGAGGCCGCGTTCGGCGGCGTACTGGAGGATCACCACGCCCAACGCCGCGGAATGGCTGAAGAATCCCACCCGGCCGCGCGGCGGCAAGGCGGAGGCCAGGCTGGCGTTGAGCTGCACGGCCCCATCGGTATTGAGCAGCCCCAGGCAGTTCGGTCCCACCAGCCGCGCCCCGCGGCTGCGGACCAGCTTCACGAGGCGTTCCTGCCTCCGGGCGCCTTCCGGGCCTGCCTCCCCGAAGCCCGCGGCCAGCACCAGGAGACTGCGACAGCCCATGTCCAGTGCCTTCCGGGCCAGGGGCAGCACCTTGGAAGCCGGCACCGCCAGGATCACCAGATCCGGAGCCTCGGGAAGATCCGTCAGCGAGGCGTAGGCCCGGACCCCCTCGATGGAGGTGGCGCGGGGGTTCACGGGATACGCTGCGCCCTTGAAACGACCCTGGAGGATGTTCCTGAACAGCGCATTGCCGAGGGACGAAGGATCCCGCGAGGCACCCACCACGGCCACGGCCCTGGGGCGCAGCAGCGGCACCATGGAATTGGCCGCGGCCACCCGTTCCCGCGTGGCGGCCCGCTCCCGCATGGCTTCCGGCGCGTTGAGGGGAAACCGCACATGGATGATGCCGCCCTCGACCGCCTGCCGGGTCTCGTAGCCGGAATCGCGGAAGACACGGATCATCTTCTGATTCTCGTAGAGCACCTCCGCCTCGAAGCCGACGAAACCGGCCCCGGCGGCCAGCCCGCCGAGCTTCTCGAGAATGAGCGTCGCGATGCCCCGGCCCTGCTCCTCTTCGGACACCAGGAAGGCCACCTCCGCCAGGTTGCCCCCATCGCCCACGTAGTTGCCCAGACCGAGAATCCGCTGGTCCTCGCCCTCTACGGCCAGGAGACAGGCCCAGCGGCGGGGATCGCATTCGCAGAGATCCTCCACGAACTTCCGCGACACCTTGGCCACGCCCGCCATGAAGCGCAATGCCAGGGTCTGGCGGGTCCGGCTGTTGATGAACTGCTCGACGCCATCCGCATCCTCCGGCTGCGCCAGGCGCAGGAGGATGCTGCGCCCGTCCTTCAGGAGCACGAACTCCCGGTACTTGGCACCATCGGGGATGATCGCGAACACAAGGGCCTCGGGAAACGGATGGACGGGATCACCCTAGCACGGACCGCCCCTGGGGTTCACAACCGGAGCAGCCCGCGCACCACCTCGATGGCATCCGGATTCTCCAGGGCGCTGAGATCGCCCCGCACTTCTCCCGCCCGGGCCAGATCCCGGAGCAGCCGGCGCATGATCTTGCCGCTGCGGGTGCGAGGCAGCGTGGGCGTGAGGATGACCCGCTGCGGTTTCGCGAAGGCGCCCAGTTCCTCAGCCACGCGCTGCACCAGTTCTTCTTCCAGGCCTGGGCTGGCCGCCACGCCCCCGCGCAGGATCACGAAGGCCAGGGGCAGTTCGCCCTTCAGGGGATCGGGAACGCCGATGACCGCCGCTTCGCTGACAGCGGGATGGGTGATGAGGGCGGCTTCCACTTCCATGGTGCCGATGCGGTGGGCGGCGACATTGATGACATCGTCCACCCGCCCCGTCACCCACACCTGCCCATCGGGATCGAGGATCGCCGCGTCGAAACTGTTGTAGCGCCCCGGGAAGCGGGCGAAGTAGGTGGCCTCGTAGCGGGCCGGATCGCCCCACACGCCGCGCACCAGGCTCGGGAAGGGCGCGGCCAGCGTCATCACGCCCAGCTGCCCAGGCGCCACCGGAATGCCAGACTCATCCACCACCTCGGCCTGGTACCCCGGCAGCGCATGGCCGCAGGAACCCGGCTTGGTGGGCGTCATCCCCACCATGGAAGAAGTCCAGCCCGTCCCGGTTTCCGTCTGCCCGTAGGTGTTGTTGAAGAAGATGCGGCCGCCGCCCAGCACATCCCGGCTCCAGTACCAGGTATCGGGATCCAGCGGCTCGCCGACACAGCTGATCAGCGTCAACCGGCTGAGATCCCGGCCCTGCATCCAGGCATCCCCGGCGCGGCGGAGCATCCGCAACGCCGTGGGCGCCGTGAAGAGCTTCGACACCCGCAGGCGCTCCATCACCTCGTAGAAATGGCCTGGATCCGGCCAATCCAGCGCGCCTTCGTAGGCCACCAGGGTGGCCCCGTTCGCCAGCCCGCCCACCAGGGCCCAGATGGGGAAGGTGAGCCAGCCCACATCCGCCGTGCACCACATCACATCGTCATCCTGAGGCAGCAGGGACCACTTGGTGTTGGCATACACGCCCACCAGGAAGCCCAGCCCCGCGTGGATGAGGCCCTTGGGCTTCGCCGAGGTGCCTGAGGTATGGATGAGGAAGCCCGGATCGTTGGCTTCCATGGCTTCCGGCGGGCAGTCCGGCGAGGCCGCCGCCATCAGATCGGCGTACTCCCGGTCGCGGCCGGGGGTCAGGGGAACCTCTCCGCCCATGCGTCGCACCAACACCACGGCCTCGACGGAATCCACGCCCGCCAAGGCCGCATCCAGGGTCTCCTTGAGGGCCACGCGCTTGCCGCGGCGGACACTGGCATCCGCGGCCACCACCACCTTCGGCTGGGCATCCGCCAGCCGCTCGTGCACCGCCTGGGCCGAGAAGCCGGCGAAGATCACGCCATAGATGGCGCCGATCCGGTAGCAGGCGTGGCAGGCCACGAAGGCTTCGGGCAGGTTGGCCATGTAGACCCCCACCCGGTCGCCCTTCCGCACGCCGAGCCCCTTGAGCACGTTCGCGAAGCGGGCCACGGCCTCCAGCAGCTGGGCATAGGTCCAGGTCTCGCGGGCACCATCCTCGCGCTCCCAGTAGAGCGCGACCTTGCCGGGGTTCTTCCGGGCGTGGCGGTCCACGCAATTCACGGACACATTGCCGCGCCCGCCGGGGAAGTAGCGGAAATCCGGGAAGCCCCCCTCCAGCACGCGATCCCAGGGCCTGGACCATTCCAGTTCCCCCGCGATGGCGGCCCAGTAGCCTTCGGGATCCTGGCGGGCGCGCGCCAGATAGGCGGCCGTCTCCTCAGGCGTCATGGGCGCCTGGGCCATGAGCGCCGCCGTGGGCGGCACCAGCGGCTTGCCGGCATAGATGGGCAGTTCCTGTTCGCTCATGGCGTCCCCGGGGTGCGGTCAGTCGTTCAGGCGGAAGGTCCAGGCGCAATATTGGCCATTCTTGGCATCCGGCGGGCAGTGGCGGCACTGGACGCGGATGCGGGAATCCACCGTGGCGGAGAAGGCGCTGAACTCCACCTCGCCCACGGGCCGGCAGGGGAAGTCCGGCAGCCCCTTCCGGCGCCGGGTTTCCTGCACGCGGCAGCGGTCCATGACGAAGGTGAGCTCCTTCCGGTCCTCGGACCATTCGGCGTGCTGCTCGTTGATGAAGCTGTACATGCGGTGGGCCAACGCCCGTTCCAGGGCCTCCAGCCCCTCCAGGCCCGGCTGGCCGAAAGTCTCCATCACGCGCTTCGCCTCGGCCGCGGCGAAGCGCCGCCAGGAATCCGCATCCAGACT
>JAKAMQ010000046.1 GCA_021812805.1 Acidobacteriota bacterium | reverse complement strand
GGTCATCGAGTGGTATGACAAGCACTGTCTCAAGATCAACCGGATCAAGGAACCCAACGTGCTGGTCCCCAAGCACAACATCAAATACATCTACAAGCAGGAAGAAGAACCGCGGATCCGGCGAGCCCGGGCCCCGAAGAAGGAGGAGCTGCCGGCCCAGGAGCTGGAGATTCCGGTCTTCGACTGAATCTGGAACCGTGTGATCCGCGCCCTGGAGCTCGCATGACCCTTCGGCCACGATTGGCCATCACCCTGGGTGATCCCTGCGGCGTGGGTCCGGAGATCCTGCTGCGGGCTCTGGGACGGATCCTGCCCTGGGCGGATCCCCTGGTGGTGGGCACCCGGGCCGGCCTCGGGCTGCTGGCTCCGACTCGGAATCCCCCGGTGGATTGGGATTGGAAGCCTGCGACCTTTGCCCCTCCGGCAGGCTTCACAGGCGAAGTGGCTGAATTGGAAGTTCGTCCCCGGCCTGGCGCCATGGGCATCCTCCCGGCGGCAGGCATTCCCTGGCTGGATCCCACGCCGGGCCTCTCCCCGGAGGCCCTGATGCTGGGGCATGCCTCCGCCGCCTCCGGCGAGGCGACGGTCCGCGCCATCACCTGCGGCGCCCGGGCGGTCCTGGCCGGATGGGCCGATGCCCTCGTCACCCTGCCGATGGCCAAGACGGCGGCACATCTGGCGGGGTATGACCTGCCGGGCCATACGGAATTCCTCCGCGATCTGGCTGGCGCCGCCCGCACCCAGATGGCTTTCCTCAGCCCCCGGCTGTCCGTGGTGCTCCATACCGTCCACCAGAGCCTCCGTTCCGTCGTCGAAACCCTGAACGCCGAAGCCGTCGCGGAAACGCTGGTCTTCTCGGCAGGGCACTTCTCCCGCCTGACAGGGCTGCAGGCGCCCCGGGTGGCACTGTGCGCGCTCAACCCCCATGCCGGCGAGAACGGCGCCTTCGGCCATGAGGAGGAGTGCCTGGTGGCCGCGCTCGACCTGGCCCGGGCGGCCGCGCGAACGGCCGTCTTCTCCGGTCCACACCCCTCCGACAGCCTCTTCCACCGGGCCGCTGGCGGAGAGTTCGACCTGGTGGTGGCCCTCTACCATGACCAGGGCCTCATCCCCGTGAAGCTGCTGGAGCCTGATCGGGCCGTGAATGTCACCCTGGGCCTGCCCTTCATCCGCACGAGCCCCGACCACGGGACGGCCTTCGACAAGGCGGGGCGCTGGGTAGCCCGGCCTGACAATTTCATCGAAGCGGCGGCCCTGGCGGCACGTCTCGTCCAGGCCGCAGCCGAGGTGCGATCGTGAGCCTTGCGGACCTGACGGCGGCGCTGCTCCTGCCCCTCCCACCGTGGCTGGGATTCTGGCTCTTCCGCCGGAAGGGACGCGTCGGGCTGAGCTACGGCTACTTCCTGGGCGGAATTCTCGCCATCCTGGCTCTGCCCTGGCCTCGCCTCACGGGGCACCAGGTCCCCACGGCCCTGCTGGGCTCTGCCCTGTTCGGGTTCACGCTGTTCCTGCAGGCCCAACGGGAGGGCACCCAGGGGCTCCGCCGACTGGGGGTGGGGGTCGGCGGCGCCAGCCTCTTCGCCATTTTCCTCCTGGCCCAGCAGAAGCTTCCCTGGGCCACCATCCCGAGATTCTGGGCGGGCGCAGTCCTGGAAGGCCTGCTCTGGCTGCTGCTGGCGGACCTGGCCCACCGGCTGACCCGGGGCCGTTTCCTGGAACTCCGGATGCCCCTGGTGGGCGCAGGTGCGATGGGTCTGGGGGCCCTGGGCCAACTGCTGCTGCCCCCGGAGGTTCCCCGCCTGCCCTGGGCCGCCGCGCTGCTCGGCGGTCTTCTCCTGGGTCTGGTGGCGCTGGAGCAGCTCCAGTGGCTGCGGGCCCAGGGGGCCTGGATGGAAGGCCGGGCGCAAGGGCTGCGGATGGCCCTGGGCCTCCTCGACCAGGCCTTGACCCCCGAAGCCCCTGGGCTCACCTATGGGCTGGATCCCCGCCAGGCCCAATGGCTGGTGGACGAGAAGGGGCGGGTGCTCGAATCCAATGGCCCCTTCAGCAGGCTGGTGGGCCTTCCCCGGCATCGCCTCAGGGGCTATGCCATGGATGCGCTCTTCCAGGGGGGCGAGAAGCCGGTCTGGGCCTCCCTGCATGGCCCCCTGCTGCGTGAAGGCGCGGCCAGCGTCCAGGCCACGCAGGTGAGTGAAGATGGCGCCTTCCGTGAGGTGCGCCTGGAATCAGTCGCCTTCGATCGGGGCATGGCCCTGGTCTGGATTTCCGACCCGGTCGAAGGAAGCCTCACGCTTCGGACAAACGGGCATGGTTTCCAGGACTGCGGCCAAGGCCAGAACCCTCTGGGGCGTCTCAACGCCCTTTCCACACTGGCCTTGTCCGCGGAACAATCCGTGGACCTCACGCCGACAGGCCCTGCCCGCGAAACGGCGATGCGCATTCTGGCCGCAACCCGCCGCCTCGGACCCGACCTTGACCTGGAAGGAGGACCGCCCCCTGCCGCTCCCCTCGATCTAGGGGTCTTCGTGGCCCGCCTTGAGCGCCTGCTCCCCCCCCAGACACGCCTGGAGCCTGCGCTCTGCCCTGTTCCGCTCGTGGCCAGTGTGGATCTCCTTACGCGGATGACGACCCTTCTGCTGCTCCATGCGGCCGAAGGCAGCCCAGGCACCATCCGCCTCCAGCTTGATCCCGTGGAACTGGGAGGGCGAACCTGGGGCCTGCTCCAGGCGAGCCTCCAGAATCCGCAGGCACCACTGCCTTCCCACATGACCGGCCTGGGCTGGCTGCATGCCGCTGTCCTGGAGGCCCGGGGCATGCTGGAGCTCGACCAGAGCGCTGAGGGAGGGCTGAGCCCCCGGATCTACCTCCCGGCGGCGCCGGGCGAACCCCTGCCCCTGCGGCCCCTGGCGGGTGGGCGGATCTGGGTGGTGGAGCAGGATCCGCTCCTGCGCGACACCCTGGTGGCCCGCATCCGTCAGTGGGCCGGCGAGGCCGAAGGCTTCGAAGACCTGGCGGCCCTGCTCCGGGGCAGCCGTGGCAGCGAGGCCCCCGATGCGCTGGTGGTGGAGCGGACCCCCCAGCTGGATCGGTTCCAGAAGGCCCTCCGCACGTTCCAGCGCGAACCCCTGCCCACCCTGGTGATGGGTTCGGGGCACACCCTGCCGGTCAATCCGTCCCAGCTTGGATTGAGGCGTCTGGGCTTCATCGAGAAGCCCTTCCCAGGCCCTGAATTCGCGCAGGCGCTGCTTGCGCTGCTGCACCCGACGAAAACCGGGGACCAGGCCATGTTGTAGGCTGGAGACTGGAGGCGCCATGGCGACCACAGCGGTGATTCTGGCTGCGGGGCTCGGAACCCGCATGAAATCGCGGCTGCCCAAAGTGCTGCATCCCATTCTGGGCGATCCCTCGCTCCTCTGGGTTCTGCGGACCTTGCCCCGGGATCTGAACGCCGCCGTGATCGTGGTCCACCACGGCCGGGAGCAGGTGCTCGCCGCGCTGGAGTCCTGGCGGGCCCAGGGCCTCCTGCCCTGCCCTGTCACCACCGTGGATCAGGGTGAGCCCCTGGGCACTGGCCACGCGCTGCAAGCCTGCATCCCCGAGCTCGATCGCCTGGGCGCCACGCGGGTGGTGATCCTCTGCGGCGACGTTCCGCTCACCACGCCTGCCACCGTGGCTCGCCTGTGCGCGTCCGAAGCGCTTCTGCTTGCCATGGACCTGGAGGAACCGGGCGCCTACGGACGGGTGCTCCAGCATCCGGATGGACGGCTGGCCGGGCTGGTGGAGGCCAAGGATGCCACCACGGAGCAGCGGGCCGTGCGCCGGGTCAATGGCGGCGCCTACGCCCTGCCCTGGCCCGCGCTCCGCACCGCCCTCCAGGAACTCCGCAACGACAACGCCCAGCGGGAGTACTACCTGACCGATGCAGTGGCCGCGGTGGCCCGCGGGCAGCGTGTGGCCGTGGAAGTCTGTGCGCCAGAGGAACTCGCGGGCATGAATTCCCGGATGGATCAGGCGGCCCTCCAGGCCTCTGCCCAGCGGCGGATCAATGCCCACTGGATGGCCGAAGGCGTAACCTTCCTCCACCCCGGGGACACCCTGGTGGGTCCACGGGTCACGCTCGCCCAGGACATCGTGATTGATCCCTGCGTCCGGCTGGAGGGCGCCTGTTCGTTCGGGGAAGGCTGCCGCATCGGCCAGGGCACGGTGGTCGCGGATTCGGATGTCGCCGAGGCCGTGGAGATCCGTCCCTACTGCGTCGTGGAGCGCACCCGGGTGGGCGCCGGCGCCAAGGTCGGCCCTTTTGCGCGCCTGCGGGAAGGGACGCTGCTGGAACCCGGCGTGCATGTGGGCAATTTTGTGGAGACCAAGAAGGCTCACCTGCACCGGGGCGCCAAGGCCAATCATCTGGCCTACCTCGGGGACGCGGAGATCGGCGAAGGCACCAATGTCGGTGCTGGCGTGATTACCTGCAATTACGACGGCGTGAACAAGCACCGCACCCTGATCGGACGGAATGTCTTTATCGGATCTGACACCCAACTGGTCGCTCCCGTGGAGATCGGAGACGGAGCCCTCATCGGCGCGGGCAGCACCATCACGAAGGATGTTCCGCCGGATGCCCTGGCCCTGAGCCGGGTGCCCCAGACCTCCCGGGAAGGCGGCGCCGCGGCGATCCGCGCCCGGCAGAAGCAGGCAACTCGGGTAAGCTAGCGTTTTGGAAGCCCGGAGCCCCATGGTTCTCACCCTCTTCGACAAGCTCGGCAGCGGCCTCCTCGAAGCCCTGGACACTGCCGGGGATTTCGCCGTGCTCTCGGGACGGACCTTCGCCGCCATCTTCAAGCGCCCCTTCGATGGGGCGAATCTCATGCGCCAGTTCCAGTCCGTGGGTGTGAACTCCATTCCCGTCGTCGTGCTCACCAGCCTCGCCGTGAGCATGGTGTTCGCCGTGCAGCTGGCTTTCGGGTTCCGGCAATTCCAGGCCGAAGGCCTAGCCTCCCAGGTGGAAGGCCTCGCGATCGTCCGGGAACTGGCGCCGGTCATCACGGGCCTCATGCTCTCGGGCCGCATCGGCAGCGCCATGGCCGCGGAACTGGGCACCATGCAGGTGACCGAGCAGATTGATGCCCTGGAGTGCCTGGCCACGGATCCGATCCATTACCTCTTCGTGCCCCGCCTCCTGGCTTCCGCCATCATGGTCCCCCTTCTCACGGGCTTCTCCATCTACGTGGGCTTCTGGGGCGGCTACCTGATTCTGGTGGGCGTGGAAGGCCAGAGCGCCTTCGTCTACGCCAGCGAGTTCTACAAGCTGCTGGCGTTCCGGGATGTGCAGATCGCCCTGACCAAGGCCTTCGTGTTCGGGATGATCATCGCCCTGGTCGGCTGCTGGCGAGGCTACCGGACCCGCGGCGGCGCCGAGGGCGTGGGCAACGCCCCCACCAGCAGCGTGGTGACCAGCAGCCTGTGGATCCTCATCGCCGACTTCTTCCTCACCAAGCTTCTGCTCGTCTGAGTGCACCGTGGCCCTGATTGATGTCGTCAACCTTTCCAAAGCCTTCGGCCCCAAGGTCGTCCTCTCGGACGTGAACCTCCAGGTCGAGGAAGGCGAAAGCCTGGTGGTGCTCGGGGGTTCCGGCACCGGTAAAACCGTCCTCCTGCGCAACATCATGGGCCTGCTCACCCCCGACTCGGGCCACGTGGCCGTGGAAGGCAAGATCATCGCCCAGCTCAGCCGGGATGAGCTTTTCAAGGTCCGCCAGAGCATCGGCATGTGTTTCCAGATGGCGGCGCTCTTCGATTCCATGACGGTCTTCGAGAACGTGGCCTTCGGCCTCCGGCGGCACCATCAGCTCTCGGAAGACGCGATCCGGGATCGGGTGGAGGAATGCCTCTCGCTGGTGGGCATGCGCGGCACTGAACAGCTCAAGCCCGCCGAGCTCTCGGGCGGGATGAAGCGGCGCGTAGGTTTCGCCCGGGCCATCGCCCTGAAGCCCAAAATCCTCCTCTTCGACGAACCCACCACGGGACTGGATCCCGTGATGACCGATGTGATCGGCCGCGTCATTCTTGACCTCAAGCACGAGTTGGGGGTCACCACCATCACCATTACCCACGACCTGAAGTCGGCTTTCGAGATCGCCGACCGCATCGCGCTTCTCTTCCGGGGCGAGTGCATCGCCTGCCAGCACCCGGATGAGTTCAAGATCAATCCCAACCCCGTCGTCCAACAGTTTCTCCGGGGTGATGCCGACGGCCCCTTCCTGCAGGATCCGCCGCCGCCCAAGCGCAAGCCCAAGGAGGCTCACGCATGAAACTCGAAACCCGGATCGGAATCTTCTTCACTGCCGCCGTCGCGGTGGTGGGCCTTCTCATCTTCAGGACCGAGAAGCTGGAACTGGGCGGCAAGAAAGACAGCGTGACGCGGTTCACGTACTTCGATCAGGTGGCGGGCCTCAATCCCCAGAGCAAGATCCGGGTCGCCGGCGTGCCCGTGGGCGAAGTCGAGAAGATCACGCTCAGCGGTGGGCGCGCCAAGATCACCCTGTCCCTCTCCAAGGACGTTGCGCTCTATGGGGACGCCAACGTCTCTCTGGGCTCCATCGGCATCCTCGGCGACAAATATGTTGATCTGGACCCGGGGCATCCCCAGAAGGGCGCCTTCCCCGAAGACAGCCCCATTCCCAGCAAGGCCGGCGTCAGCCTCGACAACCTGATGGAGACCCTGGCCGATATCGGCAAGAACGTGAAGGGCGTCACCCAGGCCCTGAACGAGTCCATCGGCGGCGAGCAGGGCCGGCAGAAGCTGGATGAGATCGTGGACAACATCCGCGTGCTGACCGCTGAATTCCGTTCCATGGCCGAGGAGAACCACAGCGCCATCAACAACACCATGGCCAATGTCCAGGCCATCACCGCGGACCTGAGAGACAAGCTGCCCAAGCTGGCGGACCAGTTTGATACCGTGGGCAAGAACCTCAATGCCATCCTCGAGGAGAACCGCCCTGAGTTGAAGGGCGCCGTCACCGATGTGCGCAAGCTGGCCGAGAGCTTCCAGGGCACCGCCGACAACCTGAAGGTGCTCACCGATCGGATCAACAGGGGCGAAGGCACCGTTGGCAAGCTGCTGAACGACGACACCACCATCAAGAAGATCAACGAAGCCGTGGACAACGTGAACAACCTGCTGGGCGGGCTGAACAAGATGGACTTCCGCCTCGACATGAATGCCGCCCAGTGGACCAAGCGCGGCGACAGCCGCGTGGGGCTCGGCATGGAGATCGCACCCCGGCCCGACTACTGGTACGCCCTGGGCTTCGCCTCCACGCCGGACGGCAAGATCAGCGACAGCACACGGATGGTCACCGCCATTGATCCGGTCACCGGCCTGCCCACGACCGTGCTGCAGAACGACCGCATCGTCACCACGGACCAGACCTTCACGGTATCGGCCCAGTTCGCCAAGCGCCTGGGGCCGGCCGTTTTCTCCGCGGGCATCGTGGAAGGCAAGGGTGGCGGCGGGGTGGAATTCCGCACCCTGGATCATGACCGCCTGCGCTTCGGCCTGCTCGGGTACGATTTCACCAAGCGCCAGGACAAGCCGAATCCGCGCTACCGCTTCACCGCCAGCTACCAGTTCTGGAAGGGCGCCTACATCCAGACCGGCGTCCAGGACATCGCCAACAAGGATCTCCGCACGTTCTTCATCGGTGCCGGCCTCCGCTGGCGGGATGAGGATCTGAAGAAGATCATCGGTCTGGCGAGCAGCGCCAAATGAGCCAGAACACCCCCTGCCTCCCATTGTTTTCCACCGTGCGGTCTGAGCCTGCCCCGCAGGCGAAGAAGAAGATCATCGGCCTGGCGAGCAGCGCCAAATGAGCCCGGAAACCCCGTGACGACGGCGCCGCGCACCCTCCCTGATCCGGGTGCCCTGCCCCCGGAACGCTACGGCGCGTTCCTGACTGTCCGCCGGGGGATCCCGTTGCTTCTGACCGCCAGCGCTTTCCTGGCGGCGCTCATCCATGCCGCAGGCCGGGGATGGTGGATGCTGGGCCTGGTCGCGGGCGTGGCCTCGGCCTGGCCGACCTTCCTCCGGGGCCCCGCCTACCTGCGGAACCGGACCTCCATCATGCGCTGGGATGGATTGTGGGCTCGGGGCCTGCGTCCCTTGGCCCGTCGCCTGGGCCGGGAAGATGCCTGGATCCTGTCCTTCTGCGCCTGGCACAACCATCGGGTGCGGGAAGCCTTCCAGCACCGGAAGGCGCGGCGGACCCTGGTGCTCCTGCCCCACTGCATCCAGTGGTCCCCGTGCAAGGCGGGGATCCTGGAAGACCTCCAGACCTGCTATGACTGCGGGAAATGCGCGGTGGGCGATTACATGCAGGCCGCCCTCGCGGGCCGCTGGGAAAGCCGCATCACCAACCGCAGCCACAAGGCCTACCGGGAGGCGCGGGCCTACCGGCCGGAGCTCATCGTGGCCGTGAGCTGCACGGACCGCCTCCTGAAGGGGCTCATCAAGCTGCCGGAGGTCCCCACCTACGTCATCCCGCTGGCCCTGCCCCATGGCATGTGCGTGGATACGGATTTCAGCGTGGCCCACCTGAGGGCCGCCATGGATGCGCTGGCGCAGCCGGCTGCGGCGGCCGCCAAGGTGCTGCCCCTGAGGCGCGAGGCCTGAGGATGAACACCGCAGGCTTCCGGATCCGGCGCGGATTCGAACGAATCGTCGGTCCGCGCCTCATGCCCTACCTGCTGCACCTGCGGCCCCTCGAATGGCCCATCATGACGGCCCATTTCCTGTTGGGGGCCCTACTGGCGAGGGGTTGGCACCTGCCTCCCCGGGCCAGCCTCCTGGGGTGGCTGGTGTTCGTGATCCTCATGAACGGGGGCACCCTCGCCATCAACAGCGCCTTCGACCAGGATGAAGGGGATATCGGCTACCTGAAGGCCCCGCCGAAGCCCCCCGAGCGCCTGCTGCCCTTTTCCATCGTTCTGCTGGCGGCCTCGGCCGCCCTGGGCTGGCTGCTTCCCCGCCCCTTTTTCTGGATCAACCTGACCTGCATCGCCATGAGCATCCTCTACTCGGTTCCCCCGGTCCGCCTCAAAGCCAGGGCCGGCTGGGATCTCCTGATCAACTGCCTGGGCTTCGGGATGCTCACGCCGTTGGCGGGATGGGCACTGACCGGACGCCCCTTCACGGCGGGCATCCTCGCGGTCTCCCTGGCCTTCGCCAGCCTCTTCGCCACCCTGTACCCGATGACTCAGATCTATCAGGTGGACGAGGACCGGCAACGAGGCGACCGCACACTCGTCATCCGCCTGGGGATCGGCTCCAGCCTGGGCCTGGCCACTGGAAGCATGCTCCTGGCCCATCTGGGGTTCGCATGGGGGGCCTTGCAGCTCCACCGCGCCCCCTGGGGGATGCTGGTCTCCCTGGGTGCCTGGCTGGCCGTCCTGATCCCCTGGATGGCTCGCGGGCGCCACTGGAGCAGGGACCAGCATGAAGCGGGCATGTACCGTGGCCTGGTCGCCTGGGCCGTCACGGATCTCAGCCTTCTCATCCTTCTGTGGCCATGAGATCAACAAGACCCCGGCCACGTCCGATAGAGTAGATAGACGGGGGCCCTTCCGGCCCGGGAGCAGGCATGACTTCAGTTCGAATCCTGGCGACTTCTGGACTCATCTTCATCCTGGCCGGTCTGTCCCTCCAGGGCGCATCGCCGCGCCCCCCCGCCCGCCTGATGCTGAGATCCGCTGCTGCGCTGGTGCTGGATCAGGAAACAGGGAAGGCCCTGGTGGAAAAACAGGCGGAGGCCGTGAGGCCCATCGCCTCCATCACCAAGTTGATGACCGCCATGGTCGTGCTGGACGCGAAGCTGAATCTCCAGGCCCCCCTGGTCATTGAGGACCAGGACAAGGACATGATCCGCCACAGCCGTTCCCGGCTGCCCGTGGGGACGCATCTGACCCGGGCCCAGGCCCTGGGCCTGGCCTTGATGTCTTCGGAAAACCGTGCCGCCCACGCCCTGGGCCGAACGTACCCCGGTGGCGTGGCCGCCTGCGTGCAGGCCATGGATGCCAAGGCCCGGGCCCTCGGCCTGACGGAAACCCATTTCGAGGATCCGGCTGGCCTTTCCAGCGGCAATGTCTCCTCCGCCATGGATCTTGCCCGCCTGGTCGAGGCGGCCTACCAGTACCCCCTGATCCGCAAGTACACCACCCGCCCGGAAGCCACCCTGCAATCGGGCCGCCGCAACCTCCAGTTCATCAATACGAACGCGCTGGTACGGGCTGGCCGCTGGCAGATCGGGCTCTCCAAGACCGGCTTCATCACGGAGGCGGGCCAGTGCCTGGTCATGCAGGCCATGTTGGCTGAGCGCCCTGTGCTCATCGTGCTGCTCGACTCCTGGGGGAAGTACACCCGCATCGGAGACGCCAATCGCATTCGACAGTGGCTGGAGGCCCGTTTCCGCCGGAACGGTTGAACCCAGGTGCTCCTCCCCACCCTTGCGCCCCCCCTCCCCGTCCGCTGGGGCTTCACCACGCGCCTGGATGATCCCGAAGCGTTGCCCGAAGGCCGCGTGACCCAGGTCCACGGCTGCAAGGTCATTGAAGCCAGCCGCCACCCCGCCGAAGCAGATGGCCTTTGGACCTCCCAGCCGGGCCTGCGGATCGGTATCCGCGTGGCTGACTGCGTACCCATTCTCCTGGCAGGCCCCCGGCCCAGCGGCCAGCCATGGATCGCCGCGCTGCATGCTGGCTGGCGTGGGGCTACGGGCGTCGCCGAGGCTCCCGGGCGGGGCATCCTGCGCCAGGCTGTGGCCCTCTACCGCTCCCTCGGCGGGAACCCCCGGGACCTGGTCTGGGCCCTTGGCCCCGCCATCCTGGCCTGCCATTTCGAGGTGGGCGAGGAGGTCATCGCTGCGGCCCGGCGGGATCCGGCTTGGCGGGAGGATCTCCAGAACCCTGGCCCCCGAGGTCGCCCCCACCTTGACCTTCACGGCTTCCTGAAGGCCCAGGCCATGGACCTCGGCCTGGAGGCGGCCAAGGATGGTTCCATCCCCCTCTGCACCGTCTGCCGCCCCGATCTCCTCTGGTCCTGGCGCCGGGGGGAGAAGACCGGGCGACAATGGGGATGGGCCGAGATCCTCCCCGCTTCCCAAGTCTAGAAACCGAGGCATTCCATGCTGAACATCACGGACGTCCGCATCACCAAGATCGAAGGGGACGAGAAGCTGCGGGCCTTCGCGGCCCTGGTCATCGAGGACTGCTTCCTCGTGGGCGATCTCCGCGTGGTGGAAGGCGAGGATGGCTACTTCGTGGCGATGCCCAGTCGCCGCAAGCGGGATGGGAGTTTCAAGGACATCGCCTACCCACTGAACAATGGGCTGCGTGAGGAGATCGAAGAACGCGTGCTGCAGGCCTATGAGGTCGCCACCGGGAACCGTGCCCTCAGCCGCATCGAGCGCGGCGAGGAAACCCAGGTCCGTCCCGATCTTCTGGGCGTCGAGGAATTCGGGTTCACCCCGAAGGCCAACCCCTGATCCTCCCCACGCAGACCTTCCGGGCCCGAGCCTCCCGGCCTTGGGCTTGGTCCGACGTTCAAAGCGAGGAATCTGGGCTCAGCTCACCCGATCGAACAGGCCCGGTTGCCGGACGGAATCATTGACCAGGCGCCTGTGGCCATCGGGAGGTTCCCGGGGGATGCATTCCCGTTTCAGGGCTGGAAAGACCGCTCGAAATGCGGCACGGATCTCCTCTGAATAGGAAGGATCAAGGACTCTGAGCCACCCCTGACCGGCCAGCACTCCATAGAACGGGTCGCCTTTCAGCAGACGCAATCCCCCCACCCACACGCTAGACACGCCGCTATTCCGGGCCCTCTGGGCGAAAGTCTGGGGCGCGAAAACCGGCATCAAGGGGGCCACGCCCAGGCTGACCGTGATGCCCGCCCGACTCAGGCGCTCCATGGCGGCCCAGCGGCTGGGAATGGGGGGCGCATCAGGCTCGACGACCTGGCGGACGGTATCGTCATCGGTGGGCACGGAGAAACCGACCCGGAGCCGGCTGCCGAAGGCCTTGAGGAGTTCCAGATCCTGGAGCACCAGCGGGGAGCGGGTGTGGACAATCACCTCGGTGGTCGGGCAGAGGAGCAGCACCTCGAGGCACCGGCGGCTCAGGCGATACTCCCGCTCCAGGGGCTGGTAGGGATCGGTGGCCGAGGCCATGAAGACCCGCCGGCCATGGAGGCGGTGCCGCTGGCTCCAGAGCAGTTCCGGCGCATTCAGCTTGGGCGCCACCCAGTCACCCCAGTCCTCCGGTGGATGGAGGGCATTGGGATAGTCCCGGACATAGCAGTACCGGCAGCCATGCCCACAGCCCCGGTAGGGGCTCAGGGCGAAGCCGAAGCCGAACCGCTCATCCTTCTGGGGGCGCAGAATGGACCGGGCTTCCTCGGGCTCGACCCGCACATCCTGGAACAGGGATGGGGAGGGCTCGAACAACAACGGCAGAGAGGTCATGCCATCATTGTTCGCTTTTTATTCGCCAAGTCAAGCCTTCTCGGCTGAAATTCCACGGGGAGCTGGCGGCGTGGGGAGCGCTTCGATGAGGCCCTGGAGCAGGGCGTCCTGAGCTTCGAGGTGCTTCTGGATCTCGAGGGCTTCGTGCAGGATCGCCTCGGCATCCTTGTAGGTATCGTCAGCCCTGACATCGGCCGCCGCGCCCTCGACCTTCTGGCCGACCATGATGATGGACAGCAGGACCAGCTGAAGGAAGGTCTGCGCAATCCAGGAGATGAGGGCGCTGGTCCCGGCCTGGATGGCGGCTGGCAGGCTGATGCAGGCGAGGATGGCGAAGGCGTAGGCGCACCACATGGTGCCCACGCCCTGGGTGATCCGCTCCCCCAGGAACGCGTTGAAGCGCGCCACCGGGCCGGCTTGGGCAACCTTGGGTTTCGGGGCCCGTTTCTTTCGGGTCTCGATATGGGGGTGCGGATGATGCTCATAGATCTTCATGACCTGGGCCTCTGGACGAAAAGTTCCCCGAGGGTATCAGGTGGACGGGCTGACGTTCTCAGGCCATTTGCCGGCCTCCTGAAAAGGCAAGGCATGGGCCATCCCAAAGCAGAGCGCCACCCCTCTGAAGAGGGGCCTCCAGCAAGCCTCTACTGGATTTCGACCGTGAACGCTGCGGAGCCCAACTCGGTGCCATCGGCGGCCAGAACCTGAGCCGTCCAGCTGCCGTCGTCACCCTTGCGGAAGGTCCGGAAGGCGTGGGTCCGGTAGGGCGAGTGGGGTACTTTCAGTTCCACTTTCGTCGTCGCCTTGCCCTTGGAAAAGACCACCGTGGCGCTGTCTCCAGCCTCCCACACCTTGGTCCAGACAAAGAGCTTCGTGCCAGCCGGCACCTTGAAGTCGCTGGCCTCGCCGGTCAATTCCATCTTCTCGACCGCCGTGCCAACCTTCACCTCCGCGTGGGGCTTCACGGATGTGGCCTTGGGGGCGGGTTCAGCCTTGGGTGTGGCTGCGGGCGCCTGCGCGACCAGGGCCAGCGGAAGCAGGAAGGGGATCAAAACGAGGATGCGCATGGCAGACTCCTGAAAAAGCCGGCTCCAGTCTGCGCCACTCCCGCACAAATGTCACGGAGGGTTCCTGGCGATCCTTCTCCTCCTGCCGGGGCCTTGGGTGCTACTTCCCCCAGGTTTCAAGTCCTTCGAGGATGTCGCGCACCCCGGGACCGAACCGTGCATTGCTGATCCAGTCAACACCCGCCGGAAGGCCCGCAAGGGCCGCCTTCACCCGCCCGCGATGACCCATCTCGGGCCGCGGGATGGCCCGCTCGGCCCGCTCGTGGCGGACGGCGGCCGGATCGCTCAGCTCAGGGATCCAACCCCTCAGGCGGGCGAAGAGGCCCTCCCAGCGATCCAGGTCCGCCCCCCTCGGGAAGGCGCCGCCCACGAAGCTGCGGAGCTGCATCAGGCCGGCCGGCGCACTCTGGGGATCCATCCACGAGGGCACCAGCGATCCCAGGTAACCGCCGCCTTCCGGCGGATGGATGAGAAACCCGAAACCATCCTTCAGCTGAGGCAACGGGGTGTGCCGGCTGTGCCAGAGATCCACGGTCGTGTAGGGAATGGCTGCCAGGGCCTCGGCGCTGACCGGCGCCGCGGGAGCCAGGAGGGCTGCCGCTTCGTAGGCCGGAAGGGCCAGGACCACCCGGTCGCTCTCCCGCACTTCCCCCCCGCCGGTGGTTCGCCAGCGGCCATCGGGCAACGCCTCCAACGCGGTGGCCCGGATCCCTGTGTGGACCGCGGGAAGCTGCGCCGCCAGCTTGATCGGGAGCTGCCCCATGCCACCCACGGGCACCACCATGTGGCTCACGCCGCCCTTGCGCACGCCGTTCACCAGGCTGCCAGTCGCTTCCCATTGCAGCAGCTTGGGAATGGCGTCCACCGACAGCACCTCCGGGGGCGCTGCGAGAATGCCCGCCACCATGGCCGGCAGCAGCTCCCGGGCCACGCCCGGTCCGAGACGCCGGGCGGCGAAGGCGGAGAGGCCTTCCTCCGGCTCGGGGGCCCGCACGGGAATAAAGGGCTCCAGCATCAGCCGCAGCTTGGTGGAGAAGGGCATCAGCGATGAGGTCAGCAGGCCGAAGGGCGAGGCCGGAACGGGAACCAGGCGCCCACCCTTCCCCACCCATCGCGCGCCCTTGCCGGGGGCATTGAAGGGAAGGCCGATGGCGCTGAAGAGGCGGTCCACGGCGGTGTCCTTCTGCCAGAGAACCCCTTGCGGGCCAAGCTCGAAGTGGCCGCCCTCCCAGGGCAGGGTCTTCATCCAGCCGCCCACCGTGTCCTGGGCCTCCCATACTTCCGCGGGCTCACCGCGCTGCTGCAGGTGCCACGCCGCGGCCAGCCCGGTGACGCCTCCGCCGAGGATCAAGGTGCTCATGGGAGGATCTCCAGGACGCGCCGTGTGAGGCAGCGGAGGTAGGCCGGATGGGTGCCCGGTGTGCGCACGCGCCGGTAGGCCCGGAGGCCTGCCTGCTCGGCCACATGGCGGTACTCGATGTCGAGTTCGTGCAGGGTCTCGATGTGCTCGCTCACGAAGCTGAGGGGCACCACGATGACCTCGCGGCCGGCCATGCGTTCCAGCACAGCTTTCAGCGGCGGTTCCAGCCAGCGCACCGGTCCGGTGCGACTCTGGTAGGCGAGCAGGTACCCGCCGGGGATGGCCCCAATCCGTGCCATGAGGGCATCCCGCGTGGCATGGATCTCCCGTTCGTAGGGATCTCCGGCCGCGATCTGACGCACGGGGAGACTATGGGCGCTGAAGATGACCGTGGCCCCTGGAAGCTCGGCCAGGGCCTCCCGCAGGGGCGCTTCCATGGCATCGAGGTAGTCGGGATCCGTGGCGTAGTGATCCACGCCCGGGAGGAGTTGCAAACCCTCCGCTGCTGCCACCTGGGCCAGCTCCCGCAGGCTGGAGCCGGTGGTGGCGCGGCAGTCATGGGGATAGAGCGTCACCGGCACCAGCCGGCGGATCCCATCCCGCTTCAGGGCCTTCAGCAGACCCGCAGCCCGCGGCCCGGTGTAGCGGAAACAGAGCTTCACCAGCTCGGTTCGCCCCGCCTCGCGCAGGGCCTTCCGCAGGCCAGCCGCCTGGGCCGCGCTCTCCCGCAGCAGCGGGGAGCCCCCCCCGATCTGGGCATAGCGTCCCCGGGCCCCTGGGGCTCGCAGACGGGCGATGAGCCCTGCAAAAGGGCCTTGCAGCCAGGCCGGACCCGGCAGCCGGATGAGATCCCGGTCGCCGAAAAGCTGGGCCAGGAAAGGCTCCACCTGATCCAGATTGACCGGACCACCGAGGTTGAGGAGCAGGACTGCCGTGTCGGTCGCCATCGCCCTCCACCTTACGCGAGGAATTTCCGGTTGGAGGTCACAGATGGGTGCCGGGTCCGTTCATGGAATCAAGATAACGTCTCGACAGGAATCTGGCGCGCCGGGCCTAGAATGATGCTCTGGAGCCGATCATGCCCCTTCCCGCTGACCCCCTTGCCGCCTTCCACCATCTTCCCGACGAGGCCCGCGTCTGGCTGCTGCTCCTGGACCAGGCCACCGACGGGGCACGGATCGCTCCCGCGCTGGATGCCGCGCTGGCCGGATGGCGCCACAAGGGCACGCAGTACCACGGGGCCTGGACCCTTCTTGAAGGACGGATCCTGGCCATCGCGGAACCCACCCTCGCCTCCCAGCCCTCCGGCTGCGCCATTGACGGGATGCTCCGCTCGATCCAGCGCGTCGTTGAGGCGGCTGGCCTGGCCCTGGGGGATCCCCAGGATGTGGTGGTGCGCCTGAATGGGAGCGTCCAGACCTTTCACCGGTCCGAACTGGAAGCCCGCCTGCAGGATGGCACCCTGCAATCCGACACCCCGCTGCTCGATCTGGCCCTCTATACCCTCGGCGATCTGCGCCACGGCCGGCTGGAGAAGCCCCTGGCCGCCAGCTGGGTCGGCCGGAAGTACAAGCGTCAGGCCCCAGCGGGAACCGGGGCCTGAATCATCGAAGGGTGCCGCTTCAGAAGAGCGGTTCGCCGGGCTTACGGCGCCAGGATTCGGCGCGCTTGGATCCCTCATTCTTCGAGGGCTTGGCATCCTTGGCTGCTGCCAGGGTCTGCAGGAGCGAGGTGCCCATCTGGGAGGCCACCGTGCGCGTGAGTGCGGGCGAGGCGAGGGGCTGGCCCACGGGACCGCTGGTGCGCATCTCGGGGGATTCAGCCAGCGCCGGCTTGGAGGAGATCTCCTTGAGGCGCTTTTCGTACCAAGCCTTCCGCTTGGGGTCCATCGTCCGCGCCTGGCTGGACTTCTCCACCTTTTTGAGGACCTTGGGGCGGGGCTTCTGGCGGTCTTCCCGCAACGTCGAATCAGGCTTGGCGGCTTCCTCGAGGATCTTCGCCAGGTTTCCAAGGCCACGCAGGTTCATCATATGAAAGAGCTACTCCTGTAAGGGGCCACGGGCCACCACTCACGAGGGTACTGGCAAGCTCTTCGTTCCCATAGTGATTTTTGGCACGAGATGCGCTTTTTTCGAGTCCCATTCCCTTCTTCCAAGCGGCCAGCACCCTGCCCATGACCCGCACCCTTGCCCTGAAAACCCGCCTGGACAGCCTTTGCGGGCGCTACGACACCGCCCCTGCCCTGGCGCTGGACCCCCTTGCCGTGCCCTTGGCCTACGCCGATCCCGCCGACCAGGAGACGGCCGCCTTCGTGGCTGCCCACCTGGCCTACGGCCGGGTGGAACCCATGCTGCGGGCCATCCGCTCGGCCCTCGTGCCGCTGGGCCCGAACCCAGCCCAATGGCTGCGGAACAGGCCCGTTCCCGCTGCCCGGAAGACGCTCTCACGGGCTTTGCAGACCTGGCGCTGGCGGTTCCACACCGGGGAGGATCTCGCGGCCTGGCTGCTGGCCTGGAAGCGCCTGGATGCCGAAAGCGGCGCTGGGCTTGAACCGCACCTCCTGCCCGGAAGCGGCGAAACGGCGGATGCAGCGCTCTCCCGTGTGGTCCTGCGCCTCCGATCCGAGCTGCCGGACACCTACGGCCTGCGGTTCAATCTTCCGGACCCCCTGGATGGCGCCGCCTGCAAGCGCTGGCGCATGTTCCTGCGCTGGATGGTGCGTCCCGCCTGGCCGGACCTGGGCCTGTGGACCCGGTACCCGGCGGACCAGCTCGTCATCCCCCTGGATACCCACGTGGCGCGCATCTCCCGCTACCTCGGCCTCAGCCATCGAGCCACACCCGATGGCCGCATGGCGCAGGAGATCACCGAATCCCTGCGGCGGCTCGATGCCAGTGATCCCCTGCGCTACGACTTCGCCCTGAGCCACCTCGGCATCCTGGGCGACTGTCCCGGTGTGCGCCACCGCAGCACCTGCGCCACTTGCCCGCTGTACCGCGTGTGCCGTGCAGGCTGTGAATCCCATGCCATGACCGAGAAGTAGCTGCACAACAGGCGCAAAAGGGCCGGGCTTGCCACGTGGGCGACCGCCGGGTGATGGAGCAGGCTCCGGGGGAGCCTGCGGAATCGGAACCCGGCGAGGAGCTCATGCCAGTGCCGATTCGCGAAGGCACAGCCTGAGCGATGGCAAGATCCGGCCCTTCTGCGCCACAGGCGCAAAAGGGCCGGGCTTGCCACGTGGGCGACCGCCGGGTGATGGAACAGGCTCCGGGGGAGCCTGCGGAATCGGAACCCGGCGAGGAGCTCATGCCAGTGCCGATTCGCGAAGGCGCAGCCTGAGCGATGGCAAGATCCGGCCCTTCTGCGCCATAGGCGCAAAAGG
>JAKAMQ010000045.1 GCA_021812805.1 Acidobacteriota bacterium | reverse complement strand
CATGCTGACCTCCGTGTCCGCCCTGCGCGGCACCATCGGGGCTTCCGAACAGGAACTCTCGGCGATCTCCAGCACCCTGGGCATCCAGGTGCAGAACTTCACCGCGGCCTACAGCCAGATCACGGACGCCAACGTCGCCGACGAGGTGGTGAACCTCTCCAAGTATCAGATCCTGAACCAGAGCGGCATCAGCGCCCTCAGTCAGGCCAACCAGGCGGGCCAGTCCATCCTGGCGCTCCTCCGGTAGCCGGAATCCCTGAGCATCCGGGGGAGGCGGTCCATCCGTCCTCCCCCGGATGCCTTCGGTGAGGAGTGCCACCATGGCTGATCAAGTGAACCCCCTCGGGACCTTGGCGCCGGCTCTTCCGCCAGCTTCCCCGGTGGCCGCCGCGACGGTAACCCGGGCATCCTCGGCTCCCGATCCCACCGCGCGCCCCGCGACCCTGGCCCCCGTGCCGGAGGGGCAGGGTGTGCCGACGGCTCCCCCCTCCTCCTCCGCTGCCGCCCTTCAGGGTGCGGCCCAGGATGTCCAGAAGTACCTGCCCAAGGCCTCTTCGGAACTCCAGTTCGATGTGGACAAGTCCACGGGCCGGTTCCTGTTCAAGGTCATCAATCCCGTCACCAAGGAAGTGATCTACCAGGTGCCTTCCGAAGAAGTGCTGGCCATGGCCCGGAAATTGCGCGAACTGGACCAACCCAAGGGCGCCGCCGGCGTGCTGGTGGACAAGGAGGGCTGAACCCCCTCCCGCGCATGCGGAGGTTTCCATGTCATCCCCATTGAGCTTCCAGGGCCTGTCCACAGGGCTTCAGACGGATGCCTATGTGAACGCGATCTTGCAGCAGGAGGGGCAACCCGTCCAGGCGATGATCGCCCAGCAGACCCTGAATACGCAGTCGATTGCCGCCTACCAGTCCATCCAGACGGACATGACGGCCCTGTCCACCAGCTTCGCCACGCTCAACGGCACCAGCTTTGGCGCCCAGACTGTCACCAGCTCCGATAGCACCAATGCCTACGTCACCGCCACGGCCACGGGCGCGACGCTAGGCAATTACGACATTCAGGTCAGTCAGACCGCCACGGCTGGGCGCATTTCGCCCACCCTTTCCGGGGGGGTACCCACCAACCTGGCGGTGGCGGACCCCCTGGCCACCTCCATCTTCACGGGCACCACCGCGAGCTTCGCGGTGGAGGGCACCGATGGCACCATCAAGACCCTGACCCTGGGCAGTGGCCAGAACAGCCTCTCTGGCCTGCGCGATGCCATCAACGCCTCCGGAGCGGGCGTCCAGGCCACGATCATCAACACGGGCTCGGGAACCAATCCCTACCAGCTGGTGGTCACGGCCACCAGCACGGGCACCGGCAAGACCAACGGCGTGGTCACCCTCGCTGATGTCACCACCGGCGGTGCCGTGAACACCCTGGGCATCACCGCGGGCACTGTGGACAGCATGACCTCCCCCACCACCCTCACGGGTGGTCTGACGTCCGGGACCGGGGATGTGGCCCAGAATGCCCTCTTTTCCGTGAACGGCATCCAGCTCACCCGGACCTCCAACGTGGTGACGGACGCGGTGAGCGGCCTCACGCTCACCCTCAAGCAGGGCGGCCAGACCAGCCCGACCATCCTCACCGTGGCGACGGATACCGCCACCATCACCAGCGCCATGCAGGATGTGGTCAGCAAGTACAACGCCTTGCTCCATGACTTCACCTCGGCGTCGGCGTCGGGCGGGCCGCTCTACGGCAACAGCGTCGCCCGCTCCCTGCTCTCCCAGATCCGCACGGCCATCACCGGTCTGCCCAGCGGACTGCCGTCGAGCGCCACCTATACCTCGGCGGGCGGCGTGGGCGTGGCCATCAACCAGGATGGCACCCTGAGTCTGGATACCGCGGCGTTCCAGGCGGCTCTGGCGAAAGATCCCACCTCCGTCAAGAACGTCTTTGCCTTCAGCGGCACCTCCACCTCGGCGGCGGTCCAGTTCTACCAGGGCGGGTCGGCCACCACCACGGGGGATGTCGCCTTCAACATCACCTCCTACGTGCCCAACGGGGCGGTTTCGGGCACTTTCACCGTCAACGGGACGCCCTATACCCTGAGCGGCACCTCCGGCCTGTTGGTCGGCCAGACCGGCACGCCCCTGGAGGGGCTGATTCTGAACGTGAGCGGCACTGGGACCGGCACCCTTACCCTCAGCCGAGGCGTGGGACAAGCCGTCCAGGATCTGGTCACCAGCATGACGGCCTCCACGACGGGGCAGTTGGCCGAAATCATCCAGAGCGTCACCGATGCCAACACGCGGCTGGCTCAGCAGATTTCCGACGGCCAGGCCCGGCTGGCCCAACGCAAGCTGGTGCTCCAGGCCCAGTTCGCCCAGATGGAAGCCGTCGTGGGCCAGCTCCAGACGGTGGGCGCGAGCCTGACCAAGCTGGGCTGAGATTCCAGTTTTCCGTCCCCCTGCCGACAAGCATTCAAGGGAGTCTTCCATGCAGGCCTACCATCCTTCCAGCGATCAGTACCTTGCCCAGCGCATCAACTCGGCTTCGCCTGAGCAGCTGGTCGCCCTGCTCCTGGAAGGCGCGCAGCGCTTCCTGGCTCAGGGCCGTCAGGCCATGGGACGCAAGGATTTCGCCGCCAAGGCCCGCAGCATCAACCGCACCCTGGCGATCGTGGAGGAACTGGTGCTCCGCCTCGACCAGGAGCAGGGCGGCGAATTGGCCGCCAACCTGGCCCGGGTCTATGACTGGTGGAGCCGCGAGATCCTGGCCGCCAGCGCCACGAAGGACGAAGGGCGCCTGGACCGCATCAACCGTCAGATGGGTGAGATGCGCCAGGTTTGGGAACAGCTGGATCAGCAGCAGCGGGGGAGCATGCCGGCTCCCGCAGCCTTCCAGCTCCAGAGCATGGTGGTATGAGCGACGCGGAGGTCCGCGCGGCCATCGAGGCCCTGGAGGCCTGGGTGGCTGACGCGGGGGCGCCGCTGGATCCGGCCTTCCTGGCGGAGTGGAATGACCGGTTCCAGGCGGCCGTGGCCTCGGCGGAGCGGGGCCGGGACTGGGAGGGCCTGCTCGAGCGGGCCCACCGGCTGGCGGGCCAGGTGGCGCTTCGTCAGGCTGCGGCAGAGGAACAGCGCGAGGCGATCCGGGCGGAACTCCGGCAGCAGGAGCAAGGCTCCCGCGCCCTGCGGGGCTACGGGGCCAGCACACGTTGAGGGCAGGCGGCGACCCGGACAGGAGCCTGCGCCCGGATGGAGCGTCCCCGAAGGCGCGTACCGGTTTCATACTCAAGGGCACGGAGTTCCCATGATCCGACGCCTCGTTTCTCTCCTCCTGCTTGCGGGGCCCCTGGCGGCCCAGCCGCCCGCGAAAAAGCCCCTCTCGCCCGAGGATGCGCTGATCGAACGCTACCGGGCCTTCGCGGAACCCCGCATACCCGCGCCGCGAGGCCCGCTCACGGCCGAGGAGCGCAACACCATCCGCCGCTTCAAGGAAGTCCGGAAGAGCGTGGTGTACATCACCGCAGTCCTGGTGCAGAAGGATCCCGTGACGGGCGCGGTCACCCGGAAAGCAGTGAGCACCGGCTCGGGGCTGGTCTGGGACCCGTACGGGCATGTGGTGACGAACCACCATGTGGTCACCCTGGATGGCCCGGAGGGACAGCGCGTGGGGGAAACCCCCGTGGTGGAGGTGACGCTGTCGGACGGGAAGACCTACCAGGGCCGGGTCATCGGCTTCAGCTTCGCCTTCGATATCGCGGTGCTGCAGGTCTTCGCGCCCCTGGATGCCATGAAGCCCATTCCCATCGGGCGCAGCGACGACCTCCAGGTGGGGCAGGATGTCCTGGCCATCGGCAACCCCTTCGGCTTCGACCACACCCTCACCAAGGGCATCGTGTCGGCCCTCGACCGGCCCATCCCCACGGACTACCAGACCCGGGTGCTCAAGGGCATCCAGACCGATGCGGCCGTGAACCCGGGCAATTCAGGCGGTCCCCTGCTGGACAGCGCGGGCCGCCTCATCGGCATGAACACCGCCATTCCCAGGGCCACGGGGGCCTCGATCGGTATCAGCTTCGCCATCCCCGTGGACACCCTGAACCAGATCGTCCCCATCCTCATCGCGAAAGGCCAGCTGGAGCCGCCCCGCATGGGCTTCACGGTGTTCAGCGCCTACGATGCCATGCAGATGGGCGTCCGCCAGGGCCTGGTGGTGGATCAGGTGGACCCCGGCACTCCGGCGGACCGGGCCGGACTCCAGGGGGTCAAGCGGGATGCCCAGGGCCAGGTGGTCCAGTTGGGCGATGTGATCCTGGCCTACCAGGGCCTGCCCCTGAAGGACGAGGGCCAGCTGGCGGCCCTGCTGGAGGTGGCCCCACCCTCGAACGACGTGGTGTTCGATGTCCTCCGCGGGGGCCAGGTGGTGAAAGTCCACCTGGAACTCAAGAAGCCCAGCTCCCACCCCGCCGGCATTTGACCTTCAGCGCGGCGCCCGGGGATCCAGAAAGGCGAGGGGAACCCGCAGCGGCGCGTCCTGGCCGGCGAATCGCAGCACCAGCAGGGCCGCGGGATCGCTGCCCGTGCGCCGGACCCGCAGCACCTGCCGCGCGGCCGGCGGCCCCGGGCGGTCCACCAGCTGGAAGCCGCCGCCCTCGAGGGTGGCGGACACGATGCGGAACGGCTGGCCGTCCCGGGAGGCCAGGACCAGGGCCTGCAGGGTGGTCTTCAGATCGTCGAACACCACGCGGGAAGGAGTCGGAATCACGGGCAGCGCCAGGCGCCAATCCACGTAGAGGGTGAAGACCGGCTGCCGGGGCCCGTTGGTGGCCACCTTCAGCACCTCGAGCCCCGCCAGCATGCCCGGCTTCAGGCGGGAAGGCCGGAAGGTGATCTGGAGATCGGCCGTCGCGCCCAGGGGCACCACGGTGGCATCGAGATAGGGCGGAAGGGGCGAAACGAGCGTCACGCGCAGGGGCTCCCCCCCCTCCCGGGTGAAGCGGAAGGTGGCGGTGGGGCTTTCGTAGGGGGCCACTGCACCCAGATCCCGGCGCTCCGCATCCACGGTCACCTCCGGGCGCACGCTCATGTCGTAGCGGAGGATGTAGAAGGGCTGGGCCGGGTCGTCCGTACCCAGGCGCACCGCGCCGCGGATGGTGCCCAGCATGCCGTCCGGATCCACCCGGACATGCAGCAGCCGGACTTCTCCCGGCTTCAGGGCGGCCTGGAGCTGGCGTTCGTCCAGGCTGAGGCCCAGGGACAGATCCATCACCTTGAGGTGGAAGGGATGATCGGCCAGGCTCCGGATGCCAAAGACCGCATCCTTCACCTCCCGGGGGCCAACACTGCCCAGGTGCACCGGAAAGGGCGTCGTGAGGGCGATCTGCGCGGGTGGAACGGGGTCGGCGGCCTTCGGGCGAGGAGCCTGGGCGCCGAGCAGCGCGGACATGAGGGCAACAGGAAGGGCAAGGCCGCGATGCATGGGTGCAGTCCAGGTGGATGGACCCAGTGTGCCGGGAAGAAGCGGGGAACGGCAGTTGTTAAATGATGTTAAGAAATCGAAATTCACCACCTGTTTACAGCCATCTCGATTGAAATGGGGAATTCCTTTCATCGAGGTTCATATGAGACGCCTTCGCATCCTTCTGCTGCCCCTCCTGGCCCTGGGCCTGGGGGCGCAAACCCCGAAGAAGATCCTCTTCGACCATACCCGCCATGAGGAGGCGGGCGTCTCGGCCTACTGGATCATCTGCTCCGCCAGCGAACCGGATCCCACCCCCGCCAACCCGACGGTCGAAACCGACTGGAACGGGGGCATCAGCGCCTGGGCCTTCGACCTCTACCAGGCCGGCTACAAGGTCCAGTCTCTCCCGCCCACGGGCCGGGTCACCTACGGCGATGCCACCAACGCGCAGGATCTGTCCAACTACGCGGCCTACATCATTGACGAGCCCTACGTGCTGTTCTCGGCCGCCGAGAAGCAGGCCATCCTCAGCTACGTCCAGCATGGCGGCGGGCTCTTCATCGTGGGCAACCACCAGGGCGCGGCCCGCTACAGCGGCGGCACGGACGCCTACACGGTCTTCAACGACCTGGTGCAGGTGAACGGCACCAACACCTACGGCTTCTCCTTCGTGCCGGGCCACGGGCCGGGCGATGCCCAGGCCAACACCACCAGCACCGCCTTCACCACCAGCACGACCCCCGCGGCCCAGGCCATCGTGAACGGCAGCTACGGCTCCCTCGGGATGATGGACTTCCACTCCTACTCCTACCTGAGCTTCGACACGGCCGAGAACCCCAGCGTGCAGGAGATTCTGCACACGCAGGTGAGTGGCGACACCGGCTCCTTCATCGTCACCTGCACCATCGGCAGCGGGCGGGTGGTGGCCATCAGCGACAGCGCCCCGGCGGATGACGGCACCACCACCACCTCCGGCAAGAGCCTCCATGTCAGCTGGCCCAACAACAGCAACCGGGCCTTCTTCATGAATGCCACGGCCTACCTTGCAGGGACGACCTCCACGGCGCCGATGCCCGTCGTGGGCATCACCTCGCCCGCCACCGACACCACGATCACAGCCGGCGGGTCCGTGAGCTTCCAGGGCAGCGCCACCATCTCCGATGGCAGCGCCCTCAGCTACGGCTGGTCCTTCGGCGATGGCGCCACCGCCACCGTCCAGGGCCCCGTGAACCACACCTACACGACGGCGGGCACGTACACCGCCACCTTCACGGCCACCAGCAACCAGGGCCAGTCGGCCTCCGCCACGCGCACCATCACCGTGAGCCCTACGGCCGACACCCAGCCGCCCACGGTCTCCGTCTCCGAGAGCGGCTCCAGCGGCACCCTCACCTTCAATGCCTCCGCCACGGACAACGTGGGCGTCACCCGGGTCGAGTTCTACGTGGATGGCACCCTGGCGGGCACGGACACCGCCGCGCCCTACACCCTGGCCTACGATTCCACGACGCTGGCCAACGGCACCCACACGCTGGTGGCCAAGGCCTACGACGCCGCCGCCAATGTCGGCACCTCCAGTCCCGTGAGCTTCTCCGTGGCCAACGCCACCGGCGGGAGCACCACCACGCAGATCCTCGGCAACCCCGGCTTCGAGACCGGCACCGCCAGCCCCTGGGTGGCGACCTCCGGCGTCCTCGACAACAGCAGCTCCGAAGCGGCCCACGGCGGCAGCTGGAAGGCGTGGCTGGACGGCTACGGCAGCAGCCACACGGACACGCTCTACCAGCAGGTGGCCCTTGATCCCACGGCGACCGCTGCCACCCTCACCTTCTGGCTCCACATTGACACCGCCGAGACCACGACCACGGCCGCCAACGACACGCTGAGCCTCCAGATCCGAAACAGCTCCGGCACCGTTCTGGCCACGCTGGCGACCTACTCCAACCTGGATGCCAATAGCGGCTTCACGCAGGAGAGCTACGACCTGTCCGCCTACAAGGGCCAGACGATCCAGGTCTACCTGGTGGGCACGGAGGACGCCTCCAACCAGACCTCCTTCGTGGTGGACGACTTCGCCCTGAACGTCACCACCGCGGGCGGCGGCAGCGGGTCCGACACCACCCCGCCCACCGTCTCCGTCGCGGAAAGCGGCTCCACCGGCACGATCACCTTCAACGCCACGGCCACGGACAATGTGGGCGTCACGAAGGTGGAGTTCTACGTGGACGGCGCCCTCGCGGGCACGGACACGGCCAGCCCCTACACGCTGACGCTGGACAGCGCGACCCTGGCCAACGGCGGCCACTCGCTGACGGCCAAGGCCTATGACGCCGCGGGCAACGTGGGCAGTTCCTCCGCCGTGAGCTTCAGCGTGAGCAACAGCGTGCCCACCGGCTCCACCCTGGCGGAGTCCTTCGACTCGGGCTCCAAGGCCTCGTACGCCACCGGTACGGTCGCCCTCCCCACGGGTACCTGGACCCTGACCGATGCCCTCCTGGGCAGCAGCAGCAGCGACCGGAAGGTCGGCGCCCAGAGCGTCCGGGTCCGCAACAGCGGCACGGTCACCATGGGCTTCGACTTCCCGACGGGGGCCCAGACGGTGTCCGTGAAGCACGGCAAGTTCGGGTCGGATGGCAACAGCACCTGGGGCCTCTGGTATTCCACCGACGGCGGCTCCACCTGGACCCAGGCCGGCAACCTGGTGACCACCACGTCCACCACCCTGGCCACGGCCTCCTTCACGGTGAATGTGACGGGCGCCGTCCGCTTCGAGCTCCGCAAGACGGATGGCACCTCCAATCGGGTGAACTTCGACGATTTCACCATCGCCGGCTACTGACCTTCCCCGTCCCCAGACCCCGGGCTCCGGCCCGGGGTTTTTCGTTATGCTTCTCCGGGGGTTTCGCGTTTCGCGCACACCCCCGGACCCCCGCGCCCGCCCCCGGCAAGGCCGTTGGCGGGCTTCTTTCGCCGACGGACCTTCCCGGAGCCTGACCATGGCCACCCGCGACCTCGCCTCCATGCCCAAGCGCGATGTCTACCGCATCCTCTCCAGCCTGGTGATTCCCCGGCCCATCGCCTGGATCACCTCGGTGGACGACGCGGGCCGGGTGAATCTGGCCCCCTTCAGCGCCTTCATGGGCATCTTCGGGCCGCCCATGCTGGCGGTGTCGCTGGGACGGCGGCAGGACGGCTCACTGAAAGACACCCACCGCAACCTCCGGGAACGGGGCGAGGCCGTGGTCCACCTCGCGGACCGCCCCCTGCTGGAAGCCCTCCACGCCAGCGCCGAGGAGGTGGCTCCCGAGATCAGCGAAGTGGCCCGCCTGGGCTTGGCCACCCTGCCCTCCCTGCGGGTGGCCCCGCCACGGCTGGCCGAGGTACCGGTCGCCCTGGAATGCCGCCTGAACCAGGAGCTGGAGCTGGGACCGGCCACCACCCTCATCCTCCTGGATGTCCTCGTGGCCCATGCGGCGGACCGGATCTACGACGAGAGCCTGGACTGCGCCGACGCCAGCCGCTGGCAGCCCCTGGCGCGGCTGGCCTCCGTGGCCGGGCCGAACTACGGCGTGCTGGGCGAAACCCTGCGCCTGGAGACGCCCCGGCTGCCCTAGGGGCATCCTGACTACAGCTTGAACTGGCCGATGGCGTGGTTCTGGTCCTCCGCGGCACGGGCCAGATCCGCGGCGGTGCGGGCGATCTCGGCCACGGCGCGGGCCAATTCCCCGGTGGCGGTGGCGTTCTGGGTCACCCGGACCACGTTGTCATCCACCTGGCGGGCCACCTCGGCACTGGTGCGGGCCTGCTCGTCGGCGGCCACGCCCACCTGCTGGATCATGGCGGCCAGGCTCTGGATGTTGCGGTCAATGGTGCCCAGCGCGTTCACCGTATCCGACACGGTGCGGGCCCCGTCATCCACGGAGGCGTTGCTGCGCTCGATCAGCTCTCCGATCTCCCGGGCCGCGGCGCCGCTGCGCTCCGCCAGCTTGCGGACCTCCTCGGCCACCACGGCGAAGCCCTTGCCCATGGCCCCGGCCTTGGCGGCCTCGATGGCGGCGTTCAGGGAGAGCAGGTTCGTCTGCCGGGCAATGTCCTGGATGAGCCGCACGGCGGAGACCATGCGGGCCGTGGCCTGCCGGATGTCCTCCATGGCCGCGGCGGACCGTCCGCCCGCATCCGTGCCCAGGTGCACGGCCTCCACCGCCGCCTGGGATTCGGCGCGGGAGCGCTGGATGCTGCCGGTGACCTGCTCGATGGAGGCCGAAAGCTGGATCACGGCCGCGGCGATCTGCTGGAAGGCGCCTTGCTGGGCCTCGGAATTCCCGGCGATGGTCGTGCTGGTGGCGGAGATCTGCTCGGCGGAGGCGGACAGCTGGATGGAGCCGCTGGCCACCTGGGCGGAGGTGCCGCCCAGCCCCTGGAAGATCTGCCGCATCCGCGCATTGTAGGCATTGAAGGCGGCGGCGGCACGGCCGATCTCATCCTCGCTCTGGATGGCCAGCTGGAGGGTGAGGTCGCTGTGGTTCAGGCCCTCGACCAGTTTCGCGAGGGGCCGGGTAAGGCTGCGGCCGACGCGATAGACGGCGTAGAACGTGATCATCCACAGGGCGAAGGAGACCAGGAGGGTGATCGTGAAGGAACGCCAGGCCGCGGACTGGAGAACAGGATCGAGGGTGTGGATCCGCTGCAGGCGCGATACGGTGTCCTGCAGGTTGAAGTAGGAAAAGCCGAGGAACGGCAGCAGCAGCAGGGCGATGAGCTTGCCGCGGACGCTGAGGCGATCAATGAAAGGCATGGGAATCCCGTGGTTCAGGGGCCAGTGGCCCTGCCCGTCTGATCGGCCCCTCGCAGGCCGGCCTGTAGTTCGGGCGCTATTCGAACAGCTTCAGGGTCTCGTCCAGCGCCCGCAGCACCCGGAGCACGTTGAAGGGCTCGACCACGCAGAAATCCACGGCCCCGGCGGAGATGGCCCGGTTCCGCTTGAGCTCGGCCTCGTCCTCCGTGCCCGCGATCAGGATGGGCAGCGGGCACTGCTCCTCCTGGACCAGCCGGCGGCAGACCTCCAGGGCCGTCCCGCCGCGCACGGAACGGTGGACCAGGATCAGGCGCACCCTTCCCCACGGCGCCTCCGGACCGGCGCCCAGACTCGCCAGGTGGGCCCGGAGGTCGCCCCGCGCCAGGTCCAGCGACGCCACCCCGATTTTTCGTCCCACCGCCGCGGCCAGACGCCCCGGGAAGGCCTCCCCCTCTGCCAGGACGAGGATCAGGGGATCCCGATCCGCGTGGAGACGCGGCATCGGTCCCGCGCGGTCCTGGGGGGCCGTGTCCCGCGCTTCGACTCCGCCCGGATCGAAGGCCTGCAGATCCACCTGGCCCTGGGCGCGGCGGGCCTCCTGGAACCACTGCCGGAAGCGCCCCAGCAGGTGGGGATCCAGGCCCTCCGGGAACCGCAGGCCCCAGTAGTGGTCGCCCAGGTAGGCCACCGAGACCGGCAGGACGAAGTGCGCCCCCCCGGCGGCGTGGAACTCCACGGTGGTGGCCGCGTGCAGCCGCAGCACCTCGGACAGCTCGGAAAGCGCCTCGGGCGCGGCGAGTTCCACGCCATCCATGCCGAAGGCCTGCAGCAGGCCATCGCGGACATTGCTGTGGTGGTCCGCGTAGGAACAGGGCACCGGGCGATCGGGGATGTAGTCGGCCAGCCGATGGGCCTCCGTGGCCCGCAGGAGGCGGGGCAGGGAGACGTGGCTGGCCTCCACCCCGTGGAACCGGCCGTGGCCCTGGAATTCCACCACCGCTTCGAAGGGCAGGCCGCGGTCCGTAAACGCCAGGGTGAGCTTGGCGCCGGGTTTGAGGCTCCATTGGCCCCGCTCCACGTCGCTGAGGGCCAGAATCACCCGGTCGGGCGTCTCGGCAAGCAGGCGGAAGTCGCCCCGCAGATGCCCGAAGGTGAGGGTCGCGGATCCGCCCGCGCGGCAGAGCCGCTGCAGGACCATGCGGATGGCCTCCGGATCCTCCCGGTTCAGGCTGGAGGGGCTCATGCCTTGTTTATCGGAAGCCGGGCGCGGGAATCAATCTTTCGCATCCCGGGAGGCCCAGGACGGCAGGTTCAGGCCTGCAGGGCCGCGAGCAGCTCATCCAGAGGCACGCTCACGACGGTGGTGGCCCGGTCGCTCAGGGCGAAGGGCAGGACCAGCTCCCGGCCATGGACGAGGGCTCCGCAGCTGTAGACGACGTTGGGCACGTAGCCCTCCCGCCCGGGGCCTTCGGGCACCAGCAGGGGTTCACGCAGACGGCCGAGGACCTTCGTGGGGTCGTGGAGGTCGAGCAGGGCCGCGCCGATGCAGTACCTGCGCATGGGCCCGACGCCGTGGGTGATCACCAGCCAGCCGGCCTCGGTCTCGATGGGCGAGCCGCAGTTCCCGATCTTCACGGATTCCCACAGCTCCGAGGGGCGCAGGAGCAGCCGCGCCTCGCCCCAGTAGTGGGGGTTGTCCGAGAACATGATGAAGAGGTTCTCGTCGTCCTGGCGCGAGAGCATCGCGTAGCTGCCCGCGATCCGCCGGGGGAAGAGCGCCATGCCCTTGTTCTGCACCGCCGCGCCATTGAGGGTGAGCACGCGGAAATGGAGGAAGTCCCGGGTCTCGATGAACTGGGGGAGGACGGCGCGCCCGTTGTAGGCCGTGTAGGTGGCGTAGTACATCACCGTCCCGTCGTCCTCGGTGAAGCGGACGAACCGGGCATCCTCGATGCCGTGGCTCTCGTTCGAGGACACGGGGAACAGGGCCCGCTCGCCCAGGGCCAGCCCGGGGGAGAACTCGATCTCGTAGTTGGACTCGGCGAGCCACTGGATGCCGTGCAGCGTGTTCTTGAGATCCTGGGTGACGGGCCGCGCCTCCCGCCGGAGACGCTGGATGCTCTGGTCCAGGTCGCTGCGCGTGAAATCCTCCCCGAGGGGTTCCATCACCGTCGCGGTGTGGACGTTGTCGAAGCCCATCTCGTGCAGCTTGAGCGCGAACGGGCCCTTCATGTAGGTGGGGTTGGGATCCACGTCCGGGACGGTGACGAAGCGGGAGACCGGATCCAGCGCGATGCCGCCATCCGCGGCGATGAGGCCCGTGCGGAACTCGATGGAGGAGATGTGCCCTTCCCCGGTGGCCCGCAGGCTGAGGATGAACCGCAGGGCGCCTTCGGGGAGGCCCGCCTGGTCCGGATGGGGCACGATCGAGGGGTTGAAGAGGGCCGCGGATTCCAGGGCGTACTCCCCGGAGAAGAGCGCCCCGATGAGCAGTCGCCGCGCCCGCGACAGGGGACGCTGCGTGAACACGTGGGGGGCCACTCGTTCGAAGTTCGCCAGCAGGGCGGATTCGAGGTCGAGGTGCCGACCGTCGAATTCCCGGAGCATGGCCTCCAGCTCCCGGACGGCATCCGCCTCGCTCAGGGCGAGGGCGCGGCCGATGATCGTGGTGATGCGCTGCACATGCGAGGGGATGAAGGGTCGCAGGATGACCCGGGCGCTCTCGGGAACGAGCGCCACCCCGTGGTGGCGAAGCTGGAGGGAGGTCATAGATCCTTGCTCGCCGAAACGGCGATCGAGTGCTCGGCGAAGGTCATCTCGGCGAGGGAAAGGTGGAAGGCCAGCGTGGATTCCGCGCCCTGGTTCTCGTTGACCCGATCGTGGTGGAGGCCGTCCCCGCAGCCCCCGCTGCTGGAGTCGTAGAGCGGCAGGGCCAGATCGTTGCGGCCGAGGAACCACTCGAAGGCCCGCTTGGCCTCCCGGGACCAGGCCGTGTCCTGCGTGACCCTGAAGGCCTCGAGACAGGCCGAGACCATGGCCTGCGCCTCCACGGGCTGCTGGTCGAAGTAGGCGTGGGCCCCATCGCGCTCGTAGAAGCCGTTGCTCCCGATGGGCCGGAAATGGCCCGCCTGGGTCTTCTGCACGGAGGCCAGCCACCCGAGGGAGCGGAGGCCGATCTCCAGGGCCCGCGGATGGGGCATGGCCTGGCCGCTGAGCAGCAGGGCCTGGCAGAGGCGCCCGTTGTCGTAGGTGGCGATGGACTCGAACCAGGGCCAGGTCTCGGTCGCACAGTCCTCCCAGAGCTGGACGAGCCGGGCTGTCAGCCGTTCTCGCGCCGCCTCGGCCGGGCCATGCCCCGGGAAGCGGCGCAACACCTCGTGGATCCCCAGCAGGGTGAAGGCCCAGGCGCGCGGCGAAGAGAAGGACGCGGTCACCGGCAGGGCCCGTTCGAAGAGATGCATCGCCAGCTTCCGATGGCCCTCGTTGCGGGAGCGCCCCGCGCCGGTGCCCGCCGCCCACAGCGCCCGCGCATGGCTGTCCTCGCTGCCCGAGTCTTCCAGCCACTGCCGCCCGTGGCTCATGAAGTTGCGGAAGCGGCCCGTTGCCTGACATGAACGAGGGGGGACCGCCTGCTCATCTTCGGTTCGCGACGTCCCCCCTCGTGCATCCCCACGTGGCGTCCCGGCCAAGCCGGGACACCACGTCTCGTTCAGAGCGGCGGACAGGAAGGCGAGGTAACTGGTGGCCAGACGGTCCAGGTTCTCCGAGGGGGGCAGTCCGCCCAGCTCGTCCAGCAGGTTGCAGAGGATGAAGGCCCGGGCGTTGTCGTCGGTGCAGTATCCCTCGTTGAAATTGGGCACATTGAAGGTGGCATGCTGGAGGATGCCCGTGCCGTCGCTCATGCGAAGGATATGGTCGAGGCGCAAAGGGGGCAGGTCGTAGGGCCGGCTTGCCAGCGTCCATCCGGCGAAGGCCGCCCGGGGCGCGGCGCGCCGCTCGCTGCGGGCCCGCTGGAAGGACTCGAGGAAGCGCTGGGCCACCGAGGGCCAGATCATCTCCCGCCCGAGCCGGTGGGCCTCCTGGCGGGTCCGCTGCAGACGGACCGGATCATCGAGGTAGGCGCACACGCCCTCGGCGATGGCCCGCGGGTCGCGGAAGGGCACCAGGGTGCCGCGTCCGTCGGCGAGCAGTTCCTGCGCATGCCAGTAGGGCGTGGAGACCACGGCCTTGCCCGCCCCGAAGACGTAGGCCAGCGTGCCTGAGGTGATCTGGGCCTCGTTGAGGTACGGCGTCAGGTAGATGTCCGTGGCGCCGATGAATTCCTTGAGATCCTCCAGCGAGACGAAGCGGTTGTAGAAGATGACGTGATCCTTCACGCCGCGGTCCTCCGCCAGGCGTTCCAGGCCCAGGCGGTAGTTCTCGCCATCCCGGGCGACCAGGTGGGGGTGGGTGGCCCCCAGCACGAGGTAGACCACGTTCGGATGCCGCTGGACGATCTCCGGCAACGCCTCGATGACGTACTCGATGCCCTTGCCCGGCCCCAGGAGACCGAAGGTGAGCAGCACCTGGCGGCCTTCCACCCCGAACTGCGCCTTGTAGACGCTCGAATCGAGGAAGGGCATGTCCGGGATGCCGTGGGGGATGATGTCCACCTGGGTGTCGGCCACCCCGTAGGTCTCGCGCAGGATCTCCGCGCCCTTGCGGGCCATCACCACCAGCCGGCCGCTCCGGCGGATCAGTTCCTCCATCACCTTCCGCTGGTCGGCGTTCGGGTCGCGCAGCACCGTGTGCAGCGTGGTCACCACCGGCATCCGCACTTCCTTGAGCAGCGCCAGCAGGTGGCTCCCGGCGGGCCCGCCGTAGATGCCGAACTCGTGCTGCACGCACAGGACATCCGCGTTGTCGAAATTCAGGAAGTCCGCCCCGCGCCGGTAGGAATCCAGATCCTTCTCGTCGAGTTCGAAGCGCACGCGCGGCGGATAGACGTAGCCCTCGGGCCGGTCGTTCACCGCCCCGGTGTAGCACTGGGAGGACGGGGCCGCCGTGGCCACGGCCTCGCAGAGGTCATGGGTGAACGTGGCGATGCCGCAGAGCCTCGGCAGGTATCCACCCAGGAAGGCGATGCGATCCGGCAGCGTGGAGTCCATCGGGAGGTTCCCCTCGATCCCTGTGCCACGTTCAACGCGCCCAGTTGTCATAGCGAGGATACCACCCGGCCAACAGGGACGACGGGGACCGCCTGCTGCCCTTCGGTTCGCGAGGTTCCCCCTCGTGCACCCCAAGGCAGTGGCCCGGGAGGGCTCAGCCCTCGTCCAGGATCGCCGCCACGGCGGCGTAGGGATCCAGATGCCCCTCCGCGATGGCCTGCACGGCCGCCTCGACACGGTCGGCCCCCGCCCGGGCCTTGGCCCGGCGCAGGGCTTCCTCCGCGAGCAGGGACTCGAAGCGCAACCGGGCCCGCTCCCGGGCCTTGCGCGCCAGGCCGCCGTGGGCCCGCAGCCAGGCGCCGTGGGCCCGGATCGTCTCCAGGAGGGTCGGCACGCCTTCGCCCTGGGCGGCCACGGTCCGCAGCACCGGGGGATCCCAGTCCCGGACCGGGGCCAGGGCCTTCATGGCTTCGATCTCGCGCTCCACCTGGTCCACGCCTTCGCGGTCCGCCTTGTTGATCACGAAGAGATCCGCCACTTCCATGATCCCCGCCTTGATGGCCTGGATCTCATCGCCCATGCCGGGCACCAGCACCACGCAACAGGTGTGGACGCAGCTCACCACGTCCACCTCGTCCTGGCCCACGCCGACGGTCTCCACGATCACCGTGTCGAAGCCCGCGGCGTCCAGCAGGTCTATGGCGTCCTGGGTGGCCCGGGCCAGGCCGCCCAGGGCGCCACGGGTGGCCATGCTGCGGATGAAGATGCCCGGATCCGCCGCGATGCGCTGCATGCGGATGCGGTCGCCCAGGATGGCGCCGCCGCTGAACGGCGAGGTGGGGTCCACGGCGAGGATGCCCACCCGCTGGCCCTCTGCCCGCAGCGTGCGTGCGAGTTGGTCGGTGAGGGTGCTCTTGCCGGCCCCGGGTGAGCCCGTGAGGCCCACGACCAGGGCCCGGCCGAGGTGGGGCCACAGGGCCGCCATGAGGGCCCGGGCCTCGGGATGGCCGTTCTCCATCCAGGAGATGGCCCGCGCCACGGCCCGGGGGTTCCCGTGGCGCAGGGGCTCCAGGATCTGGCGAGCGGTGTCCATCCTCCCAGGATGCCAGAGGCGGGGGCGGGCTCCGGCCCCCTTCGCGGAACGGTGACGCCAGTGTGACAAAAAGCCAGGTTTGACGCGGATTTCGCGCCTCGCCAGAGGCCGCTCGACTGGGTTACCCTCAGGGTTCGGCCACAGGGTCGAAGTGGAATCATCCCGATGAATCGAAGGTCTGCTCCGCCGCCCGTACCGGTTTCCGGAGATCCGGAGCCCACCGGCTCCACCCCGGCCGGATCGCCTGCGGCCGGGGTCCGGCTCACCAAGCGCTCCCCCGTGGCCCCGCCCGATCCAGACGCCCCCCGGGAGAAGATCTGCTCGGAGTGCGGCGCCCGGTTCCGGCTCGATCCCGGCAAGAAATTCTTTCTCTGCCCGGACTGTTACCGGCGTTCCTTCAGTCACCGTTCGCGCGGTGCCGGGGATGCCGCCCGCATCCTCACCCACATCACCTGCGCCCGCTGCGGCGCCCAGGAATACGTGCCCTTCGTGCCGGAAGATCCCGCCAAGGCCCTCTGCCGGGCTTGTTTCGCGGTCGAGCGGCCCAAGCCCACGCGTCCACCGCGGCCTTCCCGCCGTTGAATCTGGAGGTCCCATGCGTCTGACCCTTCCTTCGCTTCTGCTGGCCGCGGGCCTCCTGGCACCCCAGGCGTCCCTCACCGCAGCGGGGGCCCCGGCCAAGGCCTCCACCGCCGATGCCGCCCGCCACGCCTTCATGGAGACCCTGGATGCCGTGAGCGCCCACTGGTTCGGCCAGCCCTACCAGGGGATCACCGCGGTCCGGGTGGATGGAACCCTGGGCATCGCCCTCAGCGGGGCCGCGGTGAACCGGAAGGTGGACCAGCTCAGCAACGGCCAGTTGCAGTCCCACAGCCAGGGCGGCCAGGCCAACCTCACGGTCAAGGGCACCTATTTCGCCAACGGCGACTTCCGCACGGACCTCACCGGAGATTTCGGCAACCTGCTCTACGCGCGCCGCGGCGACCGGGGCTTCCTCTACAGCAAGGATCTGAACGCCTACACCACCCGCGTGGATCTGCCGGATTCGGACGCCCCCCTCACCTGGATGTCCTGGTTCCAGCAGGTCGTGAACGAGGTCAAGGCCGTCTACGTGGATGCCGGTACCTTCAAGGCCCGGCTCGCCGGGGAGGACTCCCTGGGCGGCCAGAAGGTCGAGCGCATCGTCTTCGACGCGCCCACCAGCCCCTGGGACGCCAAGCGACGCGAGCAGAGCATGGCCCAGAGCCTCGGCTTCTGGAAGCGGGGGCACCTGGAGGTCCTGGTGGACAAGACCACCCACCTGCCCCAGCGCATGGATTTCCGCAACAACGAGCAGGGCGTGCATACCCGCCTGACCTTCGCCTATGGCGAGGGCGGCCACCTGCAGGCCGTGGATGTGAGCAACAGCAGCCGCGGCTTCGAGGGCCCCGGATGGCTGCGGATCGGCTACGGCCCGGACGGGCGCATGAGCCATGTCGCCGGAGAGCTCAGCAGCAAGGACAAGCGGATCTCCTTCGCCCTCGACCTCGCCTGGTCCAGCAACCTGACGCCCGCGGCCATCGCTGCCCTCCCGCCCGCCGGCGCCGCGCGGCGCGGCAAGGAGGAACTGGAAACCCAGCTGGGCATCGCCCTCGCGGGCCAGATCTTCAACCTCCAGCGCCAGGGCCTGAACCTCCGCAGCGTGGCGGTCTCGTCGCGCTAGGCGAGTGGTCGGTCCCTCTCGTTCCGGTCAGGCCGTGAGATCCACCCAGGGCCCGGCCGGTTCCTGGCCGCCGTGCGCGGGGTGCAATTCGCCGTGCTCCCCGTACGTCTCCGGGGGATCCACCTCCATCGGCGGTTCCTCCGTTTCGGCAGCGGAGCCTTTCCGCCGGTCCCGCCG
>JAKAMQ010000044.1 GCA_021812805.1 Acidobacteriota bacterium | reverse complement strand
ACGCATGCAACGCGGCGCTGGCGAAGTTGCAGCCTGAGCCGAAGAACCCCGCTGGATTCGTTCGCAACCCAGACCCGAGTGCCCCGCCCTGGGAAAAAGAGAAGTGGCCCAAGTAGTGGCCCAACGCCCCGAGCTAACCCGGCGCCGCAGGCGTCCGGCGACCGCAGGGAGCGCAGGTTGAGCGACCGGTTGGGCGGATCCCCAACACCTTTTAAGGAGCGACACATGGAATTCACACTGGCACAAGCGCAGGCATTGGTTGACGCCTTCGGCGGCGACGAAGAAACCCGCATGACGGTAGGCGATGGCGACGGGAAGGGCCATTCAGGGCCGGGGCTCTATGCCTGGCCGAGCGAGTATCCCGACGAGGGTTCTATCTTCCTGGGGAACGCCGAGTAGCGGCCCAACGCAAAGCTAACCGGCCCCGCCGTGGGCCAAGGAGACACGATGAGCCAAGAAGAAAAGCAGGCGGGGTCCGAGTCGAGCGCACGGTTGGGCGCCCTCGGGTGGCCTGTCGGAGTGCCCTTCACGTTCTACGATTCGCCGGGAGAGCACGATCCCTGTTTCGTGGTGATGCCCGGTGGATGCTCGTTGCCCCTGAACCACTGCGCCACGGCAGAGATGGACATCGCACGGGCCAGGTTCATCATCGACGCATGCAACGCGGCGCTGGCGAAGTTGCAGCCTGAGCCGAAGAACCCCGCTGGATTCGTTCGCAACCCAGACCCGAGTGCCCCGCCCTGGGAAAAAGAGAAGTGGCCCAAGTAGTGGCCCAACGACCGCCAATAACCGGCACCAGCGCGAAGCGATGGGGTCCGAGTTGATTGGCACAGTTGGGCCGCGAACCCCTAACCAATTGAAGGAGAAAACATGAAGAAAATCCCAACGCTTTTCGAGCGCGACTGGAACGGAGACCGCTCCCGTGTAGTGAACCAGATTCACCCCGGCTGTGAATGGGTTCTCGCCGGGGAAGGCGTGGCCACCCGCAAGGTGGATGGGACATGCTGCATGGTTCGCGGCGGGAGGTTGTTCAAACGCCAGGAAGTGAAGCCCGGTAAGCCCTTGCCGTCCGATTTTGAAGAAGTCGGGTTCGATGAAACCACAGGGAAGACGGTTGGATGGTGCCCCGTGGGAGATGGGCCAGATGACCGTTGGCACCGGGAAGGATTCGACCCGTCACTGCCGGATGGCACCTATGAATTGCTGGGACCGAAGGTTCAGGGGAATGTAGAACACGAGGCCGCCCATCGCCTTGTCCCCCACACCGCAGCCGCCCTCGCCTTGCCCGAGCAACCGCCCCGCGACTTCAATGGAATCCAGGAATGGATGAAGGGACGAGACATAGAGGGCGTAGTTTTCCACCACCCGGATGGCCGCATGGCAAAGATCAAGCTCCGAGACTTCGGTATCAAACGGGGATGAATAGAGCGGCCCAACGCCCTGAGTTCAGCGGCCCCAACGGGGTCCGCTGGAACGAATGGTTAGACCGCCACCGGCAAGGAATCGAAGGAGAAAACGATGACCAAAGAGAAAGACGGAGAATTCATTTACCTCAACTGGGAATACGAGCCCGGCTTCTACGCCGTGCGAGGGTGGGTGCCTGAAGATGCCGCTAGAGCGGAGATTCATCGGGAATGCGGCAATCAATTCGGATCGCCCATTGAGGGATGGACGATGCTTCACGTCTATGCCGCGCACCTTCAGACCGGCATGGCGAGAAGCGAAGGATGGTCGTCTGAGGTGCGCCTTTACAAAACATCGGGACCGGGGCGGTTCAAGGTGAGCGTCTTCGTTGGTGCCAGCCACGAATTTCTGAAGGCGGTCTAACTTGGAATTGGACGACAGAAGAGAATTTGTATCAGGCCGCCTAAGTCGTGTTTTTCGATCACAAGTCCAACCAATCCTTAATCACTCCATTTAGACAAACCTAAAAAAACACGGATGGGAGCATGAGCTACTGCCGATTTTCCTCTGACTGCTATGGGTCCGACGTCTACGTCTACGAGTCGTGCCACGGCCCCATCGTCATTGAGGTGGCCAGCAGCCGCTACCAGAGCGCCGAACCCAGGCCCGTCTATCCCGAGGCAGGAACCGTCGGCGAATTGGCCGACTACCACCACGCGACCCAGGCATGGGTGCAGGGTGCCCATCTCGTCCCCATTGGCCTACCCAACGACGGCGACCACCTGGAGGCAGATGGACCCGAGGAAGCCGCAGAGCTTCTGGAGCGCCTCCAGACCCTCGGCTACCACATCCCCGCCGGGGTGATTGAAGTCCTGCGAGAGGAAGCCGAATGACCCCCATGTCACCGTCCATCTGCCTCCGCTGCGAGAAGGAGGATGCCGCCCTTGGATCCTTCTTCTGCCCATCATGCCAGGCGGCCATCACCGAGCCCGAGACGCAATCCACCGACCGCGGGAAACCCGTCGCGCGCCGCACTGGGCCCCAGCACAACCGCAAATTCAATCGACCCACTTTCTGAGGCAGGCATGACGCCCACCCCACAACCCCTCTACATCTTCGACCTGGACGGCACCCTGGCCCTCATCGACCATCGCCGGGGCATCCTCGAGGAACGCAAGAACCCCCACAGGTGGCGCGACTTCTTTGCCGCCTGCGTCCGTGACCAGCCAAACACCCCAGTGATCCAGACCATGGCAAGCCTGCGCCTGACGGCAGAGGTCCGGATCTGGAGCGGCCGCAGCGACGAGGTCTGGGACGAGACGGTGGCGTGGCTGCAGGAGCACACACCCCTCCTCAAGCACGACATCGAGTCCATGCTCACCATGCGCGCCGCCGGCGACTACACCCCAGACGAGGAACTGAAGGCCCAATGGCTCGAGAGCCTCAGCCCGGGCGACCGCGGCCGCCTGCTGGCCGTGTTCGACGACCGGGACAAGGTGGTGGCGATGTGGCGGTCCCACGGCATCACATGCTTCCAGGTGGCGCCAGGAGGCTTCTGATGCGGACGGTCAAGAAATTCTTCACCGGAGACATCTGTGACAGGTGGCCAGACTTCCGATACCTCGAGCCAATCCCCTATCCCATGGCCCGCGTGATGCGGGAGCACGACCCCTATGGCGACGGGCGCATCCTCCCCGACCGGGAATTCCCCCGCACCACCAAGGTCGTCCCCATGGGGCACAGGACAGAGAAGCGCCTGGACCTCGAGGTCAACCTCGTGCAGAAGAGGGACCGGAGTCAACGCATATTCGATGTGTCAGTCTGGGCCGTCCCAAGGCCCGGCATCACCGAAGCCACTGAGGCGCGGTGCCTCCTCTGTGGGTTGACCGCCTCAATGGAACTGCCGACCCAGGTGATCGCGGACTGGGCCACACAGCGACTGGTCGATCTGACCAGGATGGGAGGCGCATGAGCCACGCCGAACAGCCACCCTACATCCACGGCCGGTGGATGGTCACGGGCCCGAATTACCCCGACGGAACCGGATGGAGCCTCTGCCAACACGAGGACCAAAAGTGCCAGCGGTGCGTGGCGGAATTCTCACTCCAGCACGACGCCGAGCTTGCCGCAGACCTCCTGGCGGATCACGAGACGTTGGGCTCCACCACCAGCGTGGCCACCCGCGAGGCCACCTGACGCCCCGGAGAGACGTCCACCACCTGCAGCTGGTATACCCCGGGTGCCGGGAAATCCCCTTGCGACACCTGATACCCGATCTGGCCCGAGGGCCCGTCGAGCACCGATGCCGGCAAAGGCAAGGACTTGGTCACCGGAACCTGCAGAGGCGCCTTGATGACGAGGTTGACCGCCGTCGCGGTGCTGAGATCCAGCCCGGACTGAAGGGTGAGGACGTAGCCAAAATTGCCTGCCTGGATCATGTCAGAACTCCACAGTGAGAGACGGGGGTGGGAAGGCCACCGCCGGGGCAGCAGCAGCCGGGAAAGGGACCGCCGCGGTGCCCGGGAGGAGAATGGCCACTACAGCAGGCGGCAAGGCCCCAGAGGCCAGATTGGGGGCGCCGGGCGCCAGGAAAGGCAACGTGGCCGGGGGTGGGGCATCGGGAGCGAGCGTCGGGGCCGTGGGCGCCAGGAAAGGCACATCAGTGGGGCCCGCAGGGAGAATGGCCACCACAGCAGGGGGAAGCGCATCCAGGGGCAAATCTGGGGCACCAGGCGCATCCGCAGGCACATCGACAGCACCATTCTGAGGGGCAGGGCCATCCGCCAGGATGAAGCCCAGGCTGAAATCAGCAGGAGCCCCCGTGCTGGCACTGATCACGCGCCCCTGGATCTGATACTCGCCAGCGAGTAGGCCAGCGAGGGGCACGCGGCCGCCCAGGGTGGCGCCAGATGGGCCCCAAGAGGCCATGGGCACCGACGTCGCCGTTCTGGTCGAGACGCACTGGAGGGCCAGCTGGCCGCCCACGCCAGAGGGATCCTGCACGGCATGGATGCCGTCCACGAGGCCCAGCGCCTCTGATGCCTCGAGCCCGATCCAGAGGTCGGGCAGGCTGCCACGGAAGAAGGTCGGGAGACTCATGCGCGCACCAGCCAGAAGGAAACCGAAAGGGGATTAATGGCAACACCCGAAGCATTCCCAAGGACATTCACCCAAACAGCAGAGGATGCACTGACGCCCACCGCACCGCTGGAGGCGCCTGTCGCAAGCAGGGAACCATGAGAGACGGCGTAGATGGCAAGGTCTTGGCCCGAGGCCGCACCCGCAATCGGGGGGACGGAGGCAGCAGAAGCCCCCTCCACCCCATGGGCACCGACCGCAGATCCAGATACTAAGGGCAGATCACAGGCAGAAACGATGCCGGCCACCTGCCTTGCAGATGCGGATCCCGAGAGGAAGAAGGAAACAGTGGACCAGGCAGATACGCCATGCACACCGTCTGCGGTACCGACCGCCAGAATGTGAATGGCACTCGTCCCAGCCGCACCGTGCGCGCCTACCGATGTTCCACTGACAGCAATGCGCTGGGAGGAGACTGCGCCATTACCTGCCGTGCCAGAGGCGGATCCCGCAACCCATATGTCGGCCAAAGAATTGGCGGATACCCCGTGCGTGCCGACCGCCGAACCACCGAGGGGGATGCGCTGAAATGAGGTAGCCCCCACACCAACTTCACTCGATGCGGTGCCCACCACCAAGATGCCGGCGGCCGAGCCCACGGACACACCGTGGCCGCCAGCAGATACCCCAGCAAGATGCACAGCCGAGGACGCAGATCCAGCGATCCCGACCACTCCCCCGACCGATCCTCCAAGCGAGACAGCCGCAGTGGAGGCACCCGCCATTCCATGGGCCCCTGTCGCACTCCCAGCAACCTGCAGAGCAGCGGGGCTGGTTCCACCCACACCATGGACACCGCCAGCGATCCCGCCCAAGGAAAGCACACCGCTGCTTGCACCAGAAAAACCAAGGAGCGCAGAAAGGGCCGCATTCAGGGCCACCGAATTGAGTGCGCTGCCGTTCAGCACGGGCTATGCCTCAGCGAGGGCGAGAAAGGTGGACATGGAGGCCCCTAAGATTTGGCAACGCCATAGACCCGCACAGTCCCCGAGGCTATGTTGCCGGTGCTGTAAAGGATCCTGAAAGCGTTGATGGGGGTGACGACCATCCAAAAACCACCCATCGAGAACTGGTACCAACTGTTGTTGCCGTTGTAGTGGCCGAGGCCCTCGCCTCGCAGGTACTTGTAGGCGGTCGTCCCAAGAGGGTTGGACAGGCGGAAAGTCCCTGACATGGTGCTTGTAAGGCTATTGCCTTGACCGACCCCCGCACTATCGCCCCATAACTCTATGGCTGAAACATTCGAGGCTCCGTTCGTGCCGCCAGCAGTGCCACCTATTATGACGTTAATCTGGCTCCAGTAGTACGCGCTGGCGGCATAGGTAGCCCCGCCGTCTGTGGAGACCTGCAACTGTGGGGGAGCTCCCGCCGTGACCGGGAGAAGGTCCACGATTTCGATTAGGTATTTGTCGTAGGCCGAAGTGATCGCAGTTGTGAAATCAAGCGATGCCGAGTTTGAGGCCGTGTGCTGTTCTAGTAGCACGAGTCCGCCGCCCACCCCACTCCCCACCAGCGATACCATCGTCCCTGCCGTGAGCCGCAGTTCTGCCTTCGCGCCGGATGCCCATGCCTGCGCCGTGGTGCCCTCCTGGGCGCGGACGACGGTAACGGTGTTCGTGGACCGCGCCGTGACCTGCACGATCTCCCATGCACTCTCTGGAGATCCGGAGGCCAACGTGAGCAGGAAGGTGTCGCCGCCCGTCGGAGACGGGAAGGAGGATCCGTCGGCAAGGGTGAGTGAGGTGTCCGTGGACGCAGCAGGAGATGCCAGCGTGGTGGTGGCGTTGTTGGCGAAAAGCTGGGCCATCGGGCCCTCCCTACATCGACCGGACGAAAGACGTTACGTCGATTGGGCCGCCGGAGACGATGGAGGTGGTGTTCAACTGCAGATCGCCTCCGCCGCCGGTGGCCGTCACCGTGCCCTGCTCGATCACCGTCGTGCCATTGAGCACCCGGTAGAAGGTGGCCGTGCCGGTGGCGACAGCATTGGCCTGGGCAATGGCGTTGGCCGCCATGGAGCCGGCCGCGGCCGCCCCGAAGGCGGTGGCTCCGAAGGTCACGGTGCCCAGCAGGGTCTGGCCCGAGAGCGCCGTGTCGGCGTCCGCCGGGACCGCGCCGGCGAAAATCTCGAGGGAGGCTCCATTGAAATTCGCGCCGTAGCTGGTCAGCAGGGCATCACGGGTGGCAACAGCGATGGAAAGGGACATGGGGGCCTCCAGGGAAAGGTCAGGGTTTCAGAGGGGCGCGGCGCAGCACCCAGGTACACCCGCAATTCGGGTGCGCCGGGATCGTCGGCCACCACATCTCGTCCCGATCCCGGAACCTCTGCTCCTTCCGTGACCAGCGATGGGCAGAGCGCCCGACGTTGGACTTGCCCACCCAGATCTGCGTGTCACCGTCCTTGCGGGAGGCGTCGGCGGGGACCACCCGGAACCGACGACCGGCCATGGCCCGGCAGTAGGGGCAGGCGTTCTTGACAGCCTTCCACTCGGCCAGCCAGCCCTCCGCGGGATCCACCGATGCGATGGCCCCGTTGGACACGGCCAAGGCGGTCTCAGTGAGCGCCACCCGGCGCCAGTCCCGGTTCAAGCCAGAGAACGAGTCGAATAACCGCTGCTGCAGCTTGCCCACCCCATCGCCGGCCTCACGGGAGGCAGAGAGGGTCGAGAGCAGGGCGTGCCGCGCCTCGGCGGTCAGATTGGTCATGTGCTCCGCTGCCCGGGCCTTCGTCCACTGCATGGCCGTGGAGGCTGCGGACGAGGGCGCTTCACGAAGCGCCTGGCCCCAGGAAGGAAACCGCTCGGGATGGGCCACACGCTCCCCGGCCCGGTGGAGCAGCGAGGCCCGGAGGGCCAGGGCCTGGGCAGCCTGCTCCTGGGTATCGCCAGGCAGGAGAGCCCCCACCAGGCGGTCAATGACGGCCTGCCAGCCATCCATAAGCCGCTCGGGCTCGAGGTCTGACCGGAACAGGTCCACGATCTGGCCCCAGCCGGGCACCTCGGGCGGCTTCGGCTGGAAAGCCTTCTGCAGCGACCGGACGCGCCGACCCAGGGCATGGGACAGAAGCCCACGGAGGAACGCCTCGCCCACGCCCCAGAACTGGTCCTCGATGTAGGCAATCTCGGGGTCAGGGTGAGGGCCCCAGAAGGGACGCTCGGCCTCGACCTGGGCGGCCGTCGGCGGAGTCAGCGGCACGCGGCCGCGGCGGAGGGCCTTGAGCACCGGGCGGCCAGAGGCCACGCGGACGTCATGCAGGACGGCCCCAAGGCGCGGATCAAGGGCGGCCATGGCGGGCCTCCCACTCCTCCCGCTCAACCAGGAACAACTGCCAGCACCACCAGGCACCCATCAGTAGGAGTGCCCCGACGCGAAGGACCAGCACCCCTCTGATCACTGGCCCTCCTTCGCGCCGGGGACGGGATGGAGGTCATCGAGGGCACCGGCGATCTTGCCGGCCTTGCCCTCGGGGGCCTCGGGCTCTTCACCATCGCCGGCGCCCAGATCGTCGGCGGAGAAGGACGACCCACCAGCGCCACCAGGCGCACCCTCGCCATCCCCGTCCTGCGCGCCGGCGCCCAGGGCCCCGAGGGCCTGCTGGTAGGCGGCCTGGAAGGAGGGGTTGAGGGGAGCGTTCCCCAGGATGGGATCCGGGTGGGGCTCGAAGCCCCAGAGCTTCCGGCCCTCGTTGAGGGTGCCCGCGGCATTCTGGCGGGTGAACTCGGCCTGAATGAGCCCGGGATCCGCCGGCATCTGGCCGATCCAAGGGATGGGATAGGGGTCCATGTTGAGCGAGGCGCGAAGCTCGTCAATGGTCTGCAGACGTTCCTTGGTCATGCGCTTGGCGGTCACATCACCCGGATCGATACCAGTGAAGCTGAACCGGGCCTTGTCCCAGTAGCGGGACAGGATGGCATCGGAGATGAACGCCTCGATGTCGGACAGGAGGGGGTCCAGGCCCTTGTCCCGAGCCGCAGCCAGGCGCTCGGCGGTGTCGTCCCCAGCCAGGGGGCTCCGGCCGGCAGCCGTGAAGGGCTCCATGCCGATCTCGGCGGGGTCCATGCCGTAAATCGAGCACATGATCGCGCTCTGCAGCGAGATCCACTTGGCGAAGGCCATCTCGGAAAATTGGGCGTTCGTCTGGATGTAGTTCGCCGCCGCCTGCTGGCCCCGGGACTGGAGGACAGGGAGCGTGAAGGCGTTGGAGGCGCCCCGGAGCTTGGCCTGCCACCCAGCCTGGAAGGCGGCCATCTGCTCCTGCGGGAACTGGCCGGAGAGCACGAGGATGCCGCGGGGTATGGCGTTGTTGTCCAGGCCCTCCCGGGTGTAGGCCATCGCGGAGAGGAAATTCGTCAGGGTCTCGAGGCTGGCCTCCAACTCCGACACCCCGTAGCCGTACCGCTCGAGGTCGGAGGACCGGTTCCGCTGGAACAGGGCCGCCTCCTCATAGGTGAACTCGACGGAGCCCGGGGCCCCCATGCCGTTCGTGGAGGCATCCTGGACCACGAAAATGTCGTCCGAATCGGCCTCACCAAAGGTCGTAGCGAGGTAGAAGGTGGCCGAATCCCGCACCCAGAAGCAGTCCAACCCCTTCTGGTCGCTGGGCCCAGCATAGGGCACCGTCTCCACGGCCACATGGTCAAGGGAAAGGGTGTCCTCCGTGAGCATGGCCAGGAAGTCACGGAACCCGACGCGGCCCTTCCGGCGTCGCTCCAGCTGGTCGAACTCCAGGCCCCCGCACATGAGCACCTGCTGGAGCCAGGAGAAGTAGGCGGTGTCCTGCTCGGTGGGCTTGTAGCGTGGATCGATGTGCCGGATGCGCCAACCGACCTCGTCGTCCTTCTGGGACGGGGCCGCGAACCGGAGCACCTGCCGGCGCCGGGTGCGGTGGATGGCCTGGGCCACCTCAATGCGCTGGGAGAGCTGCCGCAGGGCGGAGAACGGGATCCCAGGCTTGGGCAAGTAGCGGCCACCAGCCCCGAGGCCCTGCAGCAGGGGCTGGGTGCGCGCCTTGGGATCCGCAGCCTCCACCCGTCCCATGGCAAGGGCCTTCTGCACCTGGCGCTCGGCCTTCTGCAGGTTGACCCAATCCAGCATGACTCTGGCAAGGTCTGGAGGCGCCAGGCCCGGGTCGTAGTAGGACTTCATCACCTCGCGGTTGGCATCCGCGACCTCGTCCAGGGGCGCCCGGGCGTCATAGGCGGTGCGCTCCGCCGGGCCAAGATGCCCGAAGGGAGAGCCGCCGTTCGCAGGCTGGAAGGACCAGAGGGAGCCTGTCATGCCCTCAGATCACCAGCCCGACTCGTCCTCCCACCCATCGGTTGGTCCACCCTTCGCAGGGTAGTGCGCGAGACAGGACGGATCGGCGGCCTTCACGCGGAAGCCGTGCCCAGGGAATTTGCAGATCCCACCCAGCGCCTCCGAGTAGTGCATGCAATCCCCGCAGGTGCGCCGACGGACAACGGCGCGCTCCTGCGCCACCTCGGCCACCAGGTCGCGGCCGCCGGTCGAGGTCGACACGGGGAGCCGGTCGGGATGAACGCCAGGGACCAAGGCAGCCGGCGGAGCCGCCGGTGCGACAGGCGCCTCCAGGGCGCCCGCAGGCGGGAGGGCAGAGAGGGTCGGGAACCCGGCCCGGTCGGATCCCTCCACCCCCTCGAGGCCCCACCCGGAACGCCCGAGGGTCGCCAAGTAAACCCCGATGGCCAGCGACATGACCCGGTCGTCGTGCGCGCCAGGGAGCGCCTCGGGCTTGCCCAGGGCGTTCCGGTGGAACCGGAGAGCCTCGAGCCAGAACCGAGGATCAGGGCAGTCCAGCTGCCCGGTGCGGATCACCTCGGCCAGCGCGTCCAGGATCATGGGGCGCGTCTTGGTGTCGGTGGGGAACCCCGCCCGCAGGAACCGGGCCCCCGCCGCGTCGTACTCGAGGTGACGGTAGACCTCCGGGTAGCGGGCCTCCTCGAGCACGTGGACCACCGTGTGCCCGTGGTTGTTCCGTTCCGGGGCCACGCAGGCCCGGTAGGCCCGGCCAAGGGTGTCCATGCGCCGAGCGAACTCCACAGGGGGAATCCGCCCGTGCAGGGCGGCCACCACCCGAAGGGTCCGCACCCGGAGGACGTAGGCTGAGCAGAAGTCTGTCCCCCCCTGCTCGGGATCCCCCACGCGGGTGGCGCCGCGGTCGATCCCCTCAGCAATGTCCGCCACGAGCAGGTAGGTCTCCCCCGGCAGGTAGGGCTCCCAGATGGTCGAGCCTGCGGGCCCGGGCACCGAGGACACCGGGTGCTTCTGCAGGGCCTCGATCCGCGCGGCCACCACCTGCTGGTCGAAGTAGGGGCGCCCCGAGGTCAGGAACGCCCCGGCCAGCGTCTCGGGGTACTCCTGCGGGAAGGTCTCCCCGACCTCCCGCATCTTCGCGCGCCGCCAAGCGATCTGCTGCAGATCTAACCCGTGGGCCCCCATGAGGGCGACCTCCTCCGCAGAGAGGGGAGCCTGGGTGGCGGGGTCAAAGGGGCGCCGATACTCGGGGTGCTCGAACCAAGCGTAGTAGACCACCCGCCAGGGCATGGAGGGGTCGCCCTCCTGCTCGAGGGCGGCCATGACGTCGGAATAGTAGAGGTTCTGCCCGTTGGCGGTCGTCTCAAGGATCGCATTGCCAGAGGCCGGGACGGCCTGCAGGTAGCTGTTCTTGAACCCTTGGTAGTCCCGGTAGAAGGCGGCCTCGCTGTTGTGGACCACGCCGGAGAGCGTGCAATAGGAGTGCGGATCCTCGGACAAACAGAGGTCATACATGACGGGAGGCGCTGGCACCTCCTCGATCTGCTTCACCTGCGCCCAGTAATACTTGTCGCCGCGCCGCCAAGAGTGCCTGCCATACCCATGATTCCAGCGAGGCGAGTCGGGACGCTTGTCGAGGTAAGCCTGGAACATTCCGCCACGGGGAGGCAGAGGCTTTCCGAGCATGCGACGGAGTTTCACGTTGGCAGGGCCGAAGAAGTCCACCACCCAGCGATCCTGCTCCCGGCGACCATGGCGAAGGCCGGCATCGGTGATCTGGATAGATGGAAGGCCGATCCGCATATTGATGGCCAGGCGCTTCAACTGGACGGCCAACTGCGGGCGGGTGGTGCAGAACGACACCCTGCTGGGATCAACAAACGAACCATCACCCTCAATCAACCCCGTGAGGAGCCCCTCTAGGAAGGGGCGAGGATACTTAAAGAAGGCATCGGGGATCCGCTTCGAGTCGGTCTCGCCAACCAGACCAACAACAAGATCGGCGAAAGATCCCCCGTGGAGCGTGATATGGGTCGTCCAACTGTTGGCGCGGTCAGTCACACGAACGCTTGTGAAGAATCCGGCATCAACATACGGCTGCACCACAGCCATTACCTGGGCAGTCTCGTCTCGGTGGATGGCAAGCCCAATCCCAGACAGGAGGTCGCCATTCCGGAAGGCCCAACCCTCGGCCAGATACCAGCCGATCAGCGCACCAAGCCCACGATCAGCGTCCACCGTCGCAGGAACATGAATGCAGTTCTTCCGGTGCGGGACATCAAGCACCTTGGACCTGCACTCCCCCATCTTGGTGATGGGGAATCCAATGTAATCCCCCTTCGTCAATTCGTCCGCACGCTTCCAGACGGGCTTCCCGGTCTTGAACTCCCGGGTGAGAACCCGATGGTCCCGCGTGAGAGTCAGGGGGAACGGCGCATTACCAAAGGTTGTGACACGGAGCGCGGCCTCTCCGACGTGAGGCGTCTCGGCCACACTCTGGACAGAGATCATAGATCCACATCCATCCCTAACCATTGCGGGCGGGGAAGCGATAGGGAACACGAACCCGTCCTTGCCGATGACAAGGGTATCGGGCCCGAGACATGCGTGCAGGTTGTGGATGACGCCTCCGCGCCACGGGTGCCCAGCCTCGGTGTCGATCACGAACTTGGAGGGCGGATTGAGGGTCTGGTCTCCAGGAAACACGATCTCAAATTCATACTTCGTATCCGATGACAGCTGCAGGCCGGCCTTGAGGGAGGGCGGCAAGTGATCCCAGAACAGGCGGTAGGTCTCCAGCAGGATCTCGGCAATGTCGCGGTCATGGGCCAGAATCACCGAAACGCGCCCGGGGTTGAGGAGGCCGTCGTCAAAGAACAGTGACGCGATGAATGTCGAGAACCCCAACTGGCGTGGCTTGACGATCAGATCCCGGATCCCGCGGAATCGATCGGGCCCCCGACGGGGATCCTGCAGATGGCGCTTCCTCAAGCTGGTCCGGTAGCGCCGCTGGATGGGATTAAGGACGAATGGCCAGAGGGCGCCGCCGTCCTTCACCCGCACCTGGAGGGCCTGGGCACAGAACAGGAGTAGGCTGTGGCCCACGGCCCGGACCTGGTCATCCTCCGAGAGCGCCGTCAAGGGGTCCAGGAGCCGGCGCTGCGCGGCAATGGCCTCCTCCCGACTGGACGGGGAGGGGAAGGCATCTAGAGCACGCATCCGCCCCTTTCCACCTCAAGCTGCCGTGCGGCAATGCTGCGGGCGGCATCGTCATCGAGGGACAATCCCCGGACGAGATCCTGGGATGAGCCATCCGGCACCATGAGGTAGAGCGCCATGCGGACCTTCCGGTGAATGTCGCAGGCCACCGCAGCATCTGGGTGCTCTGGCTCCTGCAGCCCCAGGACGCCGGCCAGATACAAGGAGGCCCGCCCCACCTGCAGCCACCAAGCGATCTCGGAGCCCAGGGCCATCGGGACGGCCTCGCCCCCGTCCACCCCAATCGCAGCAGCCAGCCGAGCGTAGGGGGGGCCACAGAGCGCACCCAGCGCCCGCTGGCTTCCCTCCCTGATCGAACCCAGGGTCTGGGACAGGCGGTGGATCTCCTGCACCCGGCGGTAGAAGGCATCCAGGGCCGCAGCGTGGGCCACCACCTGCGACCACCACAGCGATTCGGGGCGCCCCGAGGGGGGAGGGACCGGCAGCAGGTCAAACTGGGGGCCCAGGTCAGCCATCAATGTCCTCCTCGGGAATGACGTCGATCACCCCGGAATCGCTATCTGGAGGCAGGCCCTCCCGCAGCAGCACCCAGCGAGTAGACCCGGCCGCCGCAACCACCTCCTTGTCGAGGTCGGGGTTCACGGCCCGCTCGGTCACCCGCAACCCCCGGTCGAAGGTCGCCAGCGCCCGGTGGAGGTCCAGCATGTCGACGTGATCCTCCCGGAGCTTGTCGATGACCTTCCGCACCCCGAGACGGGCCCCCGCGTGGATCTCCTCCCGCACGGCCGCCTGCTGAAGCCCGAGCTTCCGGGTGGCCAACAACTTCGACCGCTCGATCACGCCGGCCTGGAACTCCAGCCGCTGATCACCCCAGCCCTCCAGCCGGGATCGCTCCTCAAGGGTCCGCACAGGAATCCCGCTGGCTTCGGCCACCTCGCGCAGAGACTCGAAGCGCGGAAGCGCCCCATCGGGAGCGTCCAGAGAGGTGAATCCCTGCACATAACGCAAGCGTGCCGCAATCATTGCATCACTTGCGCGCCGTTTCTCAACTTCCTTGGATTGCCTTGCAAGAGCGCGAGCAGCGCGGACTTCTGGGGGGAGGCGGGGACGGCCAACCGGGCGTTTGGTGGATTTTTCCAGCAACTGCGGGAGTCTGGATTTTTCCGGAGCCTCCGAGGATGGCTTGGCGGTCTTCCGGGCCCGCTTCGGAGCAGCCTTCTTCATCCACGCCAGTCCGTCTGTGTGGTGAGGTCGCGCTCGCCAGACCCCATGGCCTCAACCTCGTCAAGCGCCCGGAGGAGCACCCGGGCGGACAACTCGGGGCTCAAGAACCCGGTCTCGAGCCCATGGATCACGCTCTGCGCCTTCCCGCGCAGGTGGGTCAGCTGCGCCGTCCGAAGGCGAAGCCGGAGCCCGGTGGGACAGATGGGAGGACATTCAGCAGGGGGCATCGGGCACCTTCCAGGTTGGAATGCGCTCAGATCGGAGCCAGACGCCGCCCATGAAGGGCGTCCACCATCCGTCCGGGAAGCTAAAGAGGCTGGAACTAAACACGGATTGGCCTGGGGAGCGACGGGCCGCCCACGCCTGAACCAGTCGGTAGAGTTGATCACCGGATAAATCCCGCAGGGCGGCGGCAGCAAAGAAGGAATCGCGCAATTCGCTCATGCAACTTCCTCCCAATCTGTGGCGAGAAGATCGGGGCTGGTGGCGTGCCAGGGGGAGCCCCACGGCTGGTCGGGGTTGCTCACCTCAAGGATGGGAGGAGGGAGCACTACACGGCCTCCCATGTGAATCAGGGGAGGGGGCGCCAGGTAGACACGACGCCCAGCACTCCACCCCTGCCTCCGCAAGGATCTCCCGGCCCGGATGGCCTCGAGGGCCTCGCTGAAGGTCATGGGAGCACGGCCGCGGCAAGTTGCCGGGCAGTGGAGATGGTGGTGGCCTCGGGTGGCGCCACCCTCACATCGAAGGCGACCGTGCTCGCGCCCGTGAGCGGATCATCCATCCGGCAGGCAGTGACGGCATAGCGCACCTGCTCCTGGAGGGTGGGGGCCCCGTTCGAAACCACGGTGGCTCCAGCCACAATGAGGGATGCAATGCGGGTGAGATGGAAGGGGCGGGGCATCAGTCCTCCACAGATAGGAGCCGGCGGACCAGCTCGAGCAGGTGCAGATCGTCCCCATACCGGGCAACGAAGTCAGCCTCGTGCAAGTGCCTAGAGAGCACCCCAGGCTTGCCGCCGCGGTGATGGGCGGGACACAAGGGGATCACCTCGAAGTGGCTGGCCCGGGCGCTGGTCCCGTAGGTCTGCCCATCGGGACGCAGGCGTGAGTGGTGGATCTCCGCGGGCGTGCCATCCCACCCATCCAGGAGGCAGGCCAGACATCCAAGCTCGGCCACGGCCAGCAGGTGGGCGTCCTCCGCCTGGGTGTGGGCGGGGCGCCGGGCCCTCGGCCGCGGGGAGCGCCCGGGCCGGGAGCGCCGGAGGGTGGACCGGGAACGGAGGGGAGTCCGCTGGAGGAGGGGACGTCGGCGCCTCACCACTCACCCCCGGCACGGATAATTTCGGTCGTCACCTGCTCAGAGAGGCCGTGCCGCTTGCAAACGGCCATGAGCCGGGCGGACGTTTCCGGCACAGGGCGCCGGAAAAGATACCCAGGGCCCCTCTCGGATTTTTTCGCCACGCCCACGAGGATGAGGGTCTGGATGTGCCGGTGGACCGTCGAGGGCGCCCCCCCGTAGACCTCTGCAACCTCCCGGGTGAGAACGGCGCGCCCGAACGCCTTGCACTGGACGAGGCCAGCATCTAGGACACGCCGGAGAGCAGGGGAGAGGTCTTGGTGGTTCATGGGATCACGATCTGAGGGCCGGGCGGGATGACCGTCGGCATGACGAGGCGCATGGCCAAGCCACCGTCTTGGAGGGGCACGGCCTGCAGGCCACACTGCCGGGCCACAAAGAGGTCGTCCCCAGTGATGGCGGCCTCGCCCCCCAGCCGGATGAGGAGGGCCCGCACGACCTCCCCCATCAAGAGGAGGTCGCGCTGGGCCTGGGCCACTGGCTCAAGCTGAAGGGGCACATCAGGGCGGATCAACGAGGGCCCCCCGGGAGGCGCGATCCACGGTGCCCCAGATGCACGCCGAAAAGGAATGCGGCCAGGACCACCAAGCCGAAAATCGGGAGGAGGAAGGCTATCAAGGTGCTCACCCCCGCCACCTATGACGGAAATCTCGGCCGTGGTAGAAGCCCACCCACCATCCAAAGGCGAAGGCCAGGAGCAGATTCAGGATGAGCACACCAGGACGCATCAGGCCCCCTTCCCGGGCTTCACCCGGATGGCCGGCTGCCCCGTCAGGGCCTCCCAGCGCAGCGCGATCACATCGCAGAACTTGGGGTCAAGCTCCACCAGGGCCGCGCGCCGCCGGGCAAGATGACAGGCCACAAGGGTGGATCCAGACCCCCCGAAGCCATCCGCCACAAGGTCTCCAGGCACCGATGACAGTTTTATTGCTTTATCTAAAAGGCTTACTGGTTTTTGCGTTGGGTGCTGAAGCGATTTGGAGGAATCTCGACCTACCTCCCAGACGGTCGTCTGGGTGCGGCCGCCCTTCCAGGTCGGCTTGGCCTCGGGATCAGTCGCGTAGGCCCCCTGAATGTGGTCCTCCACCACGAGCCCGCGCTGCAGGACGTCCACAGGCGCACCACCATCAGGGTTGTCGGCCAGGAAGGCGTTCTCGTGGCGCCGGCGGAACTCGTCCATCCCAAGCCCCGCGGAGGGCTTGACCCAGATGATCTGGGACTTGACCCGCAGGCCCGCGGCCTCCAGGGCGTTCTGAAACTCCCGCTGCCGGTGGTAGGAGTGCCACACGTACCACGCGGCCTGCTTCTTGGAGGCAGCCCGGATGCAGGCGAAGGCCCGGATGAGCAACTCCTCGAGGTTGGCCCGGTCCAGGGCGTCGTTCTTGATCTTGCCGCCCGCGGTGCCCTTGGCGTTGGACGAGTAGTCCATGCCGTAGGGTGGATCAGTGAGCACCAGATCAGGCTCCTCCCCGGCAAGGAGGGCCCTCCAGACGAATGGATCCGTGCTGTCGCCACAGATCAGGCGGTGGGGCCCAAGGAGCAGGATCTCGCCCGGCACGGTCTCAGGGGTCTCTGGGCAGGGGGGTGCGGCGTCGGGATCCGCCTTGGGATCGGTCGCACCGCCGCCCGGGAGGGCACCGAACAGATCCTCGATGGCCTCCAGGGTGAAGCCGGTGGCTTCGAGGTCGAAAGAGCCGTTGTCCAGGCCGGCCAAGATCTCCTGCAGGGAGGTGAGTGACCAGCTGCTGAGATCCACAGTCCGATTGTCAACCACTGTGTAAGCCGTGGCATCCTGCTCGTCCAAGTCCGCCACGATGACGGGGATGAGGGAGTCGCCATGCCCGGCATCCAGGAGTGCCTGCAGGCGGCCGTGCCCGGCGAGGAGGCGGTTGGTCCCCTTCTGCACCACGGGGAGCGCCACAAGACCATGGTGTGCGATGGACTTCTGAATAATCCGAAGCTGCTCGGCAGAATGCTCACGCGGATTCCCAGCCCAAGGACGTAGATCCCGCACACGAAGCTGCACGACCTCGGGGAGTTTGAGAGAAGGCCCAGATTCAACGGTCTTAACTTTGGCCATGGGCCACCTCCCCATGATTGGCAAACTCGCCATGCAGACGATCCGCAGCGCGACAGTAGGCGGCATGTGCATCCTCGGCTGTGGCGAAATAGCCAAGGTAGACAAGCTTCCCGTTGCACTTGATTTGGGACATCCACTTCCCACGATTGGCAACCCAGAACGCGCCCTTGAGCCCACTGGTGTTGGTCGATGGCCGAACCATGTTCTGGAGATTCTGTGAACGTGTCGCCAACCGCAGGTGGGCGGGATTCACGCAGGACGGGTTGTGGCAAAGGTGGTCGACATGCAGCCCAACGGGAATTGGTCCATGAACCAACTCGAACGAGAACCTATACGCAGGAACCAGCCGTTCACGAGAGGGCCGGAATCCCCCATAACCAAGTCGATTCCTAGACCCAGTCCAATTCCAACAAGAAGCATCATCCCCCTTTTCCACATGCCGCCAGAATCGGACAATCGGATCTAGGGTGGCGCGTTTCTTGGGAACACAATGCGGCCGGCAAGTGGAGGATTGAGGGCTGACCATTGCCGTGCAACCGGGGTGGGAGCACGGATGATAGCTTCGCTTGCGATCACGTTTAACAGGCAAGGTCGTTCCCCTTGGCCCGGGACGCATAACCCCAGGCATGGCGGCGGAAGAGGCCAAAGCTCCACGGTTTGAGGCCACGGGCCAGGGCCATCTCGCGGAAAATGGGATAGCTGTAGAGGAGTGGGGTGTC
>JAKAMQ010000213.1 GCA_021812805.1 Acidobacteriota bacterium | reverse complement strand
CCCAGGATGGGACTCGGCCGGATCCCCGCTTCCATTCAAATTTCCTCATGGCCTTGAACTATGTGGACAAGCTTTCACCCGAGGAGATCAAGCAATCTCACCTGGACTGGGGCCGGACCCATGGCGCGGCTCTGGCTCCCGGAGGGGATCCATTCCCGGCGCATCCAGGCCGGGAGCGGCTCCGGATTGGTTACGTGTCTGCGGATTTCCGCAAGCACTCGGTCGCCTTTTTCGTGGAAGGCGTGCTCAAGGCGCACGACCGGGAACGCTTCGAAATCTTCGCCTACTATGCCCACCCTTTTGAGGATCTGGTGAGCCAGCGTATGAAAGGATACGTGGACCACTGGATCCCCTGCGCGGCCATGGAGGATGAGGAGTTGGCGCGGCGAATCAGGCGGGATGGCATTGACATCCTGGTGGACCTCGCGGGCCATAGCCAGGGGAACCGCCTGCTGGCCTTCGCCCGCCGAGCCGCCCCGGTGCAGGTGAGCTGGATCGGGTACCAGAACACCACCGGACTTTCGGCCATGGACTACCGCCTCACCGACCGCTTCGCGGACCCTGAAGGGGAGACGGAACAGCTCTACACCGAGCGCCTCGTGCGCCTGCCGATCCGCCAGTGCTTCGAGCCCCCTCAGGATGCGCCGGACGTGTCGCCCCTTCCGGCCCTTGGTTCGGGACGGATCACCTTCGGCTCATTCAACGCCTTCAGGAAAATCACGCCAGCCTGTCTGGATCTGTGGGCCCAAGTGCTGCGGACCCTCCCGGAGGCTCGATTGCTGATGCTGGAGGCCGGGAGTACCCAGGTTCAGGAATTCTTGAACACCGCGTTTTCGGATCGGGGCGTCGCCCCTGAGCGACTTGAGTTGCGGGGCAAGGTTTCATTCCAGGATTTCCTGTCCTTGCACGCGCAAGTGGATATCGCCTTCGATCCCTATCCATATGGGGGTGGCACGACCACCTGCCTGGGACTCTGCATGGGGGTCCCGGTGGTGACCCTCCAGGGGCCCAGCATCGCCTCCCGCAGCGGGGCCAGGCTGCTGGCTCCCATGGGGATGGAGGACTGGATCGCCCGGGATGCCGAGGCCTACGTCAGAGTGGCGGTGGAAAAGGCCCGCGACTTGGAAGCCCTCGCCCGGCTGCGGGAAGGACTGCGAAGCCGGATGAGGAATTCAGCCCTCGGCCATCCCCAGACACTCACGCGGGCCCTGGAAGAAACTTTCCGGAATATGATGGAAACCTGGCACCGGACCCACGCAGCGCAAGTAGGAGACAGCCATGCAGGATCCTGAGACCTTGCTGCAAAAGGCGGTGAAAGACCATCAGACGGTATTGCCGGATGGCACCGTGCTCATGGACCTCATTGACGGAGTGCAGCGCCACGAGACGAAGAACATCATCACCGGCAATGGCATGACCACCGAGATTTTCCGTCATGACTGGGCCCTTCATGGGCTCGCCATCCAGCACATGGTCCATGTGAGTTTCCGGCCTGGGGGTCTGAGCGCCTGGCACTTGCACACCCGCCAGACGGACCATATTTTCTGCACCGCCGGGAGTTTGAGGCTCGTGCTGTTCGACGACCGGCCAGGCTCCCCCACCCGCGGCCGCCTGAACATCTTCCATCTTTCCCGCATGCGGCCCACCCTCCTGGTGCTCCCGCCTCATATCTGGCACGGGATCCAGAATCTGGAGGCCGCGGAAAGCAGTTTCATCAACTTTTTCGACCAGCAATTCTGCTATGAAGATCCTGACGATTGGCGCTTGCCCCAGGACACGGATGCCATCCCTTATCGCTTTGTGCCCTGATGCAGGGCGCTCCCTTCACCCTCACCCTTTTCACCAACGACCCTGTCCTGGCCCGAGCCGCGGATGAGGCGAGGGTGGACCGCATCGGCCCGGATCTGGAGAGCCTTGGCAAGCGCGAGCGGCAAGAGCATCTGGATACGCGCATGTCCGATCACAGCCTGGAGGACGTCGCCGCCGTGCGGGCCGTGCTGCGGAATGCCAAGGCATTCGTGCGTGTGAATCCCTTGAATCCAGGCTCCCGGATGGAAGTGGAATCCCTCCTGGAAGCGGGGGTTCAGGTGCTCATGCTGCCCATGTTCCGGTCAGCGCCGGAGGTGGCGACCTTCGTGGACATGGTGGGGGGAAGAGCCCGGGTGGTTCTTCTGCTGGAGACCGCGGCGGCGGGCCTGAGGCTTCGGGACATCGTACGAGTGCCCGGCGTGGACGAGATCCACTTCGGGCTCAACGATCTGCGGCTCAGCCTGGGAGTGGCTAGCCACTTCGAAGTCCTGGCTTCCGACTGGATGGAACTCCTCTGCCGCACCGTGGGGGAGGCGGGAATTCCCTACGGCATCGCCGCAGTGGCCCAGTCCGGGGATGCCCATCTGCCGGTGCCTTCGGATCTTGCCTACGCCCAGTACGCGCGGCTTGGGTCCCAGGGCGCCCTCCTGGCCCGGTGCTTTTTCAAGGAGGGCATGGACCTCCAGGAGGAGGTTCGCCGCATTCGCGAGCGCATGGACCATTTCCGGGAATTGGAATCCCCGGCCTTGGCCGGATGGCGGGAAGCCTTGATCGAGCACCTCCGGGACCACTCTCCTGTTTCTTGAACCCGGAAGTCACCGGAGGAAACCGAAGAACTGTCGCAGCCGCGCCATTGCGTCACACCGTGACGTTTTTCCTCGCCTTCGCGATCACGTGCTTGATGGCGGCCACCACCTGATCCTGGTCCTCTTCGGTCAACCCAGGCCAGAGGGGCAGGCTCAGCAGGCGCTCGCCGCTCCACTCGGTGTGGGGCAGGCCGTCCTTGGGCAGGGCGTGGGCGTGTTTCGCGTAGAAATCCTGGTAGTAGGTGTGCCAGTGCGTAGGGCGGTAGTGGATGCCGGTGCCGATGTTTTCCTCCTTCAAGGCCGCGACGAATTCATCGCGGCTGAGGCCCGCTTTTTCTGGATGGAGGCGCAGCACGAACAGGTGGAAGCAATGGCCATGGATCTCGTCGCCAGGGGTGGGCAGCATCACTTCATCCATGCCTTTGAACAAATCGAAGTAGCGATGGAAGAGCTGGCGCCGCCGGGCGTTGAAGCTGTCCAGCTGCTTGATCTGATGCAGGCCCAGCGCGGCTTGCAGGTCCATGAAGTTGGCCTTGCGGGCGGGCTCCGCCACATCAATGTGGACACTGCCCTCCTTGCTCTGGCGCTTCCAGGCATCCCGCTCGATGCCGTGGAAGCGCAGGCGCTGGATGCGCGGCAGGAATTCATCCTTGAAGAACGCGATGGCGCCGCCTTCGCCCGTGGTCATGTTCTTGTTCGGGTGGAAGCTGTAGACGCTCATCACCGAGCGTGGATCGCCACCGATCTTGGTGCCTTGGTAAGTCGCCCCCATGGCCTGGGCCGCGTCCTCCACCACCCAAAGGCCGTGTCGTTGGGCGATGTCCCAGATGGCCTCCATGGGGCAGGGCAGGCCCGTGAGATGCACGGGGATGATGCCCACGGTGCGCGGCGTGATGGCCGCTTCGAGCTTGGAAGGGTTGAGGTTCAGCGTCACCGGGTCAATGTCCACCAGCACCGGAATACCGCCTTGCAAGACTACCGTGGAGAGCGTGCTCACCCATGTCAGGGACGTGGTGATGACCTCGTCGCCCGGCTGCAGGTTCAAGCACTGCATGGTGATTTCCTGGGCGGTGGTGGCGCTGTTCATGACCCGGCAATGGGGCACGCCGTTGTAGGTTTGAAGCTCCTCTTCGAACCTCGCGCTCTTGGGCCCCGTGGTGATCCAGCCGCTGTGGATGGAATCAATCATCTCGTCAATTTCGGCTTGCCCGATCATGGGACGGGTGAAGGGCAGGAAGGTCTCGCGGCGGGTGTACGGCATGGCAGGCTCCGGCATCTAGGCTAGCGGGCGAAGGCGGATGAGCCAATGAGGTGAAAGTCGAAAAGTCAAAAAGTTGAAAAGTCGAGAGTCGAGAGTCGAGAGTCGAGAGTCGAGAGTTAAAACTGATCGTCAAGGGTCGCGGATGCTCGGGCTTTACCTTGACTGATGCAGATGCAGGCGTATCAACAAACATGAGCCCAC
>JAKAMQ010000043.1 GCA_021812805.1 Acidobacteriota bacterium | reverse complement strand
GCCAGACCGCCCGCACCTTCTCGAGCCGCAGCACGGGCGCGAACCCCAGGGCGCGGAGGATGCCCTCCAGGGCCTCGGCATCGGCGACGGCCGTCTCCAGCTCCGGGCGCACCTTCAGCAGCGCGTCCGGAACCTGGGGCCCTTTCCAGGTGAGGCGCGCCTGGCCGGCGTAGCGGCGCAGGCGCAGGGCCGATGCCTGGGCCCGGAGGCGGCCGTCGCGGTCCCAGAGTTCGCTCACCTCTGGCTGGGCCGGCTGGATCTCCCGAAAGCCCAGGGCCGCCAGCCGCGACGGAAAGGGGGCCGTGGCCGGAATGCGCAGCTTCAGTTCGGTTTCCATCGGCAGGGAGGACGCCATGCACACCTCCTGGGGCGCGACCGGGCCGTTGAGGGCATGATGGAGCCACGAACGGCGCACCCGTGATCCCCACAAAGTACATCATCGCCACCCTGTTCATCGCCGCCATGCTGCTGCTCTTCGCGGTGGTGCAGGCGCCGCGTCCCCTGGGCGAGGGCGGCATGGGCTCCGCGGATGTCCCGGCGGTGATGAGCCTGGGCGCCTATGATCCGGTGACGGACTTCCAGCTGGAGGACGGCTGGGCTCCGCGGTTCCAGGGCACCGAGGATCCCGACCAGCTCGAGCCGTGGCCCTTCGGCGGCGGCTTCGGCGCCCCCTGGGAGCCCGCCTCGCCCTACCTCGCGGACCAGGGGCTCGCCCTCAACGGGCCCAAGGGCGACAGCGAAGTGGTGCTCTGGCGGGGCCTGGAATGGCGCCACTACCGCTTTGACGCCCCCCTCTGCTCCGCGCGGCTCGATCCCGTGAAGGGGAACCGGCTGCTCGTCACGCTCCAGATGGGGCCGGACCGCTTCGAGACGCGCCTGCTGGAAGTGCCCGAAGGGCAGGTGCTCTGGTCGGCCCAGTCCGGCCCCTGGAGTCGCTTCAGCTGGGATGGGCGCGCCGCCCTGTTCGGGTTCTTCGAGCCCTCGGAACCCAAGGCCGAGGCCCGGCTTCTGCTCACCGCGCTGCCCCTGGATAGCGACCTGGGCGAGCCCACCCTGGCCGCCTGGGATGAGCCGGGCCTGCCGCCGGCGCCGCGGGGCTGGCCGGTGAAGCCCGAGGGGTTGTCGGATGATGGCCGCGACCTGCCCGGAGCCCGGCTCGTGATTCCCTGGCATGCGGGGGATCATCTGTGGTTTCCCCGGAGCGACCGCCTCTGGGTGGCGGACCTCCAGGGCTGGACGGCCTGGAAGCTGGTGAGCGGCCGCTGGGTGCGGCGCGCGGCTGGACCCGGTCTGCTGGAGGCGCATCCACCCCTGGCCATGGCCCTTGCCGAGCCCCTTCCGGAAGGGGGCATGGATCGCAAGACCACGCCGCCGGATCGCGTGGACTGGACGCCGGTGCCGGCGGAAGATCCCCCCTGGCCGGCCTATGATGCGGCCTGGGCCTGGACCCAGGGCGGTGCGCTGGATGCCTGGGATCGGCGCTGGGGGGCTCCGGGCCTGGCGCCGGAGCGGCAGCGCCAGGCCGTGACGGACTACTTCCGCGCCGAGTGGCGGACGGATCTGGAACTGCGGGCTTCGGTGAAAGGCTGGCTGCCGGGGGGGCCGGAAGTCGCGCTCCGCGAAGCCCAGAGTGCGGCCTGGGTCTGGGTCGGCACGCGCATCGTCCTCGTCCGGCTCGTGGATGTGCCCCGTCTCCGCCTGGTACGCAGACTGCTGCAGCCGTGAATCGGGATGCAGGAGGCCGCCTGCGCCCGTGATGTCCGGGCAAAGCGCGGCCACCAGGTCTGTTTTCTGGTAGCGTGGTGCCCAGCCTCCTTGTTCTTCCCTGGCTTTCCGAGGTACCGATGCCACGCCTTCTGCTCGTGGACGACAACCCCAGCATCCATCGGATCGCCGAGTCCCTGCTCGCGCCGACCGATGTGGACCTGGTGTGCGTGGGCTCCGCCGCGGAGGCGCTGGACCGTCTGGCGCGCGGGGAGTCGTTCGATGTGGCCCTGGTGGATACGGCCATGCCCGGCATGGATGGCTGGACGCTGGTTGCCCACCTCCGGGCTTCCGAAGCCACCGCGGCCCTGCCCATTGCCCTCATGGCCGGCGTGCTCGATCCCGTGGATCCGGTTCGCCTGGCTTCGGCGCCGGTCCAGGGCTTCCTGAAAAAGCCCATCGAGCTGCGGGAACTGGGCGACCGGGTGAAGGCCCTCATCGCCACCCCCGTGCTGCCCCCGGTGCCCGCCCCATCGCCCTTCAGCACCGTGCCCGCCACGCCCGCCCGGGAGATGCTCCAGCGGGCCGAAGCGGCGCTCCCGGAGTTCCGGCTGGAACCGGATGCGCCCGCCCAGCCCGAGGCCGAGCCCGAGGCGGATCTGCTGATCCTCACGGCCGAGGACGTGTGGGCTGAGGAGCCGGTGGTGGATCTGGACGAACTGCCCGAGGTCCAGCTGGAACTGGAGGAGCTGGATCTGGGGAGCCTGCCGGTGGCGGAAGCCCTCCCAGCCGAGTCTTTCCCGGAGCCCTTCGCGCCCGCGGATGCCGATCCGGTCCTTCCGCCCTCCCTGCCCGATCTCGAGGATCTCGATCTGGGCGCCCTGCCCGAGGAAGGGCTGGATCTGCGCGAGGGGGATCCTGGGCTGCCGGAGGTGGCCGAGGCCCGGCCCGGAACGGACGTCCCGCCGGAGGATCTCTTCGCCGACCTGCCTCCCCTGGCGATGGCGGAACCCGCCCTGGTACACCTCGAACCCACCTGGCGCCTGGAGGAACCCGCTCCCGCACCCGACTTGGAACCGGTGGAACCCGCGCCCGCACCCGCACCCGACCTGGAACCGGTGGAACCCGTACCGATGGCCGCGGAAGGGCAGAGGCCTGCCGTGGCCGGGCAGGAGCCTCCGGGGGAGCGGGGCACGGATGCCCAGGCCCGGGCCGTGGTCCAGGCCCTTCTGGCCGATCCGGTCCTGGTGGATGCTTTGGTGAAAGCCGTGGTGGCCCGCATGGGCGATCAGGTCATCCGGGAGATCGCCTGGGAGGTGTTCCCTGATCTGGCGGGGAAATTGCGTTCCTGATGCCATGAACCCTGCCGCTGCCATGCTCCCTGTCAGATGTGGTGTCCCGGCTCGGCCGGGACATCACGTGGGGGTGCACGAGGAGGGACATCGCGAACCGAAGGGGAGCAGGTGGTCCCCCCTCGTTGATGTCAGGACCGTCCAATGATCACGGGATACAACACGGATGTCCGGCACGGCAACCGGATCTTCCACGTCCAGACCGAAGACAAGGGCTTCTCCAACCCCCGGATCGAGACCCTGATCTACGTGGGGGGCGAGATCCTGGACAGCTACCGTTCCTCCTACGAGGATCTGCTGGCCGGCCCGCCCCTCGAGGATGGCGTCCTCCAGGGCCGCATGGATGAGCAGCACCGGGCCATCATCCGCGACATCAAGAACGGGAAGTACGACCTCACGCCCCCCGACCTGCTCGAGAAACAGGCCTTCAATGACCGGCCCCTCGACCAGGCCATCCTGGAGTTCCTCCAGCAGGATGGCGAGGTGGACACCCTCGAGCTGGTGCTGGATCAGCCCCTGCGCCCGGTCTTCGGGATGTCCTGCCCGATCCGCGTCCGCGCGCGGCTGTGCAACAGCCAGAGCCCCGTGCCGGGGGCGGAAGTCACCCTGAAGCTGGTGTCCAGCCTGAAGAAGGCCACGGGCCTCCTGTCGGGGCGCACGGATGGGGAGGGGCTGTTCGTCGGCGCGGTCCAGCTGCCCCCCAGCCAGCCGGGCCAGTGCGCGGTGGTCCTGAATTGCACCAGCGAGCACGGCTTCGACGAAGTGAAGGCCACCGTGGTGACCGGAGCCTGATGGCCCGCGAATCACGTGGCCCTGCCTGCGCCCCCGGCCCTCCCCAGGGTCCGCCGCGATGAGGCGGGCCTGAGGCATGCGCCACCGCGAGGGCCGGGCCGGACTTGAGCCTCTCCTGGCCGCCGCCCGGATCCGGAAGGTGGAGGGGGTGGAGCGAAGGCTGGGGCTGGAGGTGATCTGATCTTTGCCGCTAGGGTGGAGCCGGGGGCTCCATGACGCGCAGCATTCTCCTCCTCCATACTGGCGGCACCCTGGGCATGACGCCCAGCGGCGAGCCCGCGTCCCTCGCACCGGGCCGCTTCCTGGACCACCTGCAGGAGCAGGTGCCGGAGCTGGGCCAGCTGGCCCGGCTGGCGGTGGAAGTGCCCTTCAACCAGGATTCGTCCTGCGTGGAGCCCGCCGACATCCTCACCCTGGCGGAACGGGTGCGCCGGGCGGAACGCGACTACGACGGCTTCGTCATCATCCACGGCACCGACACGATGGCCTTCACCGCCGCCTGCCTGGGCTTCCTGCTCTCGGACCTGGGCAAGCCCGTGGTGCTCACGGGCAGCCAGCGGCCCCTCGCGTTCGTGCGCAGCGACGCCCGCGGCAACCTCGTCAACGCGGTGGACCTGGCCTGCCGGGGCATCCCCGAGATCGGCATCTGCTTCGGCACCCACTGGCTCCGCGGCGTGGCCGCCGACAAGCTGAGCGTCCACCAGTTCGAGGCCTTCCAGAGCCCCAACCTCGCGCCCCTGGCCGAGATCGGCGCGGAGATCCTGCTCCATCCCGAGGTGGGCCAGTTCCTGCGCCAGGTGCCGGCGGGGATCGGCGAGGCGCTGGACCTGGCCATCCACACCCTCACGCCCCATCCCGGCATGACCTGGAGTCCCGTACCCGAAGGCGCCCGGGCGGTGCTGATCCAGGCCTTCGGCGCCGGCAACCTGCCCATGGGCCGCGCCGACCTGCGGGCCCTCCTCGCGGACTGCCAGCGGCGGGAACTGCCCGTGGTGGTCATCTCCCAATGCCCCTCTGGCGGCGTGGACCTGTCGGCCTACGAGATGGGCCAGGCGCTCCTGAACGCGGGCGCGATCTCCGGCGCCCTCCACACCCGCTGGGCCGCGCTGGCGAAGCTGGGGCTGGTGCTGGGCTCGGGTGGCGGGATGGCCGAGGTGAGGGAGGCGTTCGCCACCGCCTGGGCGGGCGAGCCCCTTCCAGGCGGGGTGTGGTCCCAGTCCTGAGGGGGTTGCTGGGCTATGGCTGCGTGCCCCAGAAGTCGGCCTTGGCCGCCTCCTCCCGGGCCCGGGCCTGATCGCCCTTGTGGGCGTAGTACTGGGACAGCTTGCGGTGGGCGAAGGCCTTCAGGCCCGAGGTGCTCGCGGCCTGGATGGCGGCCAGCACCTGCTGCTCCTCGAAGGTGGTCGGCTGGGGCGGGAAGTCCGAGAGGTCGAAGCGGCTGGCCTCCGCCAGGCTGAGGGCCGGCCGTGGGGCCGCCGGAGGAGCGGCTGCGGCGGGAGCGGCGGCCTGCGGCTGCGGCGCCGCTGTGGGCACCACCAGCTCCTTCCGCCAGGGGGAGGGCGCGTCGGGCGGCACCCGCAGGCTCAGGAAGGCCTCCTTGCTCCCGAAGTAGTACATCCAGGAGAAGACGTAGGTCTGGCCCCGCTTCAGCACCGTGTAGAAGCCCCCGGAACGGTCCAGGAACGGGGCCCGCTCCACCGGATCGGCCTGGGGGTTCGCGCACCGGATGCGCAGATCGGGCAGGCGTCCTCCGGGAAACGGGTTGCCCTGGGGGAAGGCCAGCAGCCCGGCGAATTCCACGTAGCCCGGTGGAACCGCCCGGGTGCCGCGCCCGGGCCCTGCCAGGGTCTGGAGCATCGCCCGGTTGGCGGCCGATGCGCGCATCTCCGCGAACCACCGGCTGCTGCCCACATAGCCGCCACCGATGCCGTTGGAGGCACTCTGGCCGAAGAGCAGGGCTCCTGTCAGCAGGAGCAGAGAACTGATCCGGTTCGGGGGGCGCATGGGAACCTCCTGGGCGGGTGTATCGGCACAGGGCGGCGGGGACTCAAGATCGCGGCCACGCGGCCCCGGCCCCGCCCGGTAGAATGGAGGTTTCCTGGAATCCGCCATGCTCGATGCCAACCTCCTGCGCAATGACCTCGACGCCGTGGCGGCCCGCCTGGCGTCCCGCGGCTACGGGCTGGACGTGGCGGCCTACCGCGCCCTGGACGAGCGGCGGCGGGCTGTGCTCCAGGAGGCCGAGGCCCTGAAGGCCGAGCGCAACCGCGTGAGCGAGGAGGTGGGCCGCCTCAAGCGGGCCAAGGAGAATGCGGACGCCCTCATCGCCGCCCAGCGGGAGATGGGCGACAAGCTGAAGGCCCTGGAGCTGGCCGAGCGCGAGGCCGAGGCCGCTTTCCGGGACTTCCTGGCGGGCCTGCCCAACCTGCCGCATCCGAGCGTGCCCGCCGGCAGGGACGAGCACGCCAACGTGGAGATCAAGCGCTGGGGCCAGCTCCCGGCCATCGAGCAGCCCCTGGATCACGTGGAGCTGGGCACGAAGCTCGGCATCCTCGACCTGGACCGCGCGGCGAAACTGAGCGGCGCGCGCTTCGCCGTGTTGAAGGGCCTGGGCGCCAAGCTGGAGCGGGCCCTCATCGCCTTCATGCTCGACCGCCAGAGCGCCGCGGGCTACGAGGAGGTGATCCCGCCCTACCTGGTGAACGCCGAGAGCATGTACGGCACGGGGCAGCTGCCGAAGTTCGAGCAGGACCTGTTCAAGACCAGCCGCGGCGACGGCGCGCCCCTCTACCTCATCCCCACCGCCGAGGTGCCCGTCACGAACCTCTACCGGGACGAGATCCTGGCGGCGGAATCGCTGCCCCTGCGCCACTGCGCGTTCACGCCCTGCTTCCGCAGCGAGGCGGGCAGCTACGGCAAGGACACCAAGGGCATCATCCGCCAGCACCAGTTCCACAAGGTGGAGCTGGTGGTCTTCGCCGCACCGGAGCAGGCGGAGGCGGAGCTGGAGCAGCTCACGTCCAACGCCGAGGCCATCCTGGAGGCCCTGGGCCTGCCCTACCGCCGGGTGCTGCTCTGCACGGGCGACATGGGCTTCAGCAGCCAGAAGACCTACGACCTGGAGGTGTGGCTGCCCTCGCAGGCCACGTACCGGGAGATCAGCTCCTGCAGCTGGTTCGGCGATTTCCAGGCCCGTCGTGCCGCCATCCGCGTCCGGCCCAAGGACGGCAAGCCGGGCTTCCTCCACACCCTCAACGGCAGCGGCCTGGCCGTGGGCCGCACCTGGGTGGCCGTCCTGGAGAACTACCAGCAGCCCGACGGCAGCATCGTCGTGCCCGAGGGGCTGCGGCCCTACCTGGGTGGGCTGGAGGTGATCCGCTGAGCCAGCCCCTGCTCGCCGCCGAGGCCCTGGGCTTCCGGCGGGGCGGGGACTGGGTGCTGCGGGACGTGTCGTTCAGTCTTGCCCCGGGCGAGGCGCTGGGCGTGGTGGGCGAGAGCGGCGCGGGCAAGACCACCCTGCTGCACCTGGCGCTGGGTCTGCTGGAGCCTGCCGAGGGCGCGGTGCGACTCGACAGCGCGCCCTGGTCGGGTGTGCCGGAAAGGGACCGGCGGCCGCGGCGGGCGCGGATGCAAGCGGTCTTCCAGGATCCCCAGGCCAGCCTGCCGCCCCATCGCACCGGCTGGGAGATCCTGGCGGAACCCCTGGAGATCCAGGGCCGGGGGACGCCCGCCTCCCGGCGCGAAGCCGCCGCCCACATGGCGGCGCGGGTGAAGTTCCCGGAGGGCGCGCTGGCCCAGCGCCCTGCCGTCTGGTCCGGCGGCCTGGCCCAGCGGCTCTGTCTGGCCCGGGCGTTGATGCTGGAACCGGCGCTGCTGGTGCTGGACGAGCCCTTCTCGGCCCTGGATCCCACCCTGGCGAGCCACCTGCGGGCCCTGCTGCTGGACCTCAAGGCCGAAGGCCTGGCGCTCCTGATGGCCAGCCATGACCGGAGGTCCGTCGCGGCCCTGTGCGACCGCACCCTGGCCCTGCCCCGGCGCTCCGGTTGTGGGCAGGACGAAGCCAAACGCGGCGTCCCGGTTTAGCCGAGGCGCCGCATGGGGACATCGCGAACCGCAGGTGGTTCCCCGGTTCCTGTCAACGCTGGAGCAGGGCCTTGAGGGCGTCGGTGTTGACGTAGATGCCGCCGAACTGGCCGTAGAAGCTGCGCAGGCCGCCGCGCTCCCGGCCCTGGCGGTCGAGGAACTGCAGCTCGGCGGAGAGCAGCTTCCGCGCCTCGTCCCCCTGGATCTGCTGGATGAGGGTCTGCCGGGTCTCGAAGGTGAGGGCGGGCGGCGCCTCGCGGGAGGTGATCTGGGCGGCCCAGAGCTGGCCGTCGGTGCTCCAGGCGGGCGGGGTGAGCTGGCCCACGGGGGTGTCGAGCAGCGCCTTCCGTACGGCCGGCAGCGCGCCGAGATCCTTGAGGGCGCTGATGGGGCCGGGCGCCTGGGTGGTGAAGGTGCCGCCCAGGGCCTTCAGATCGCCGCCCTTGAGGGTCGCCAGAGCCTTGGCGAAGGTCTGCTTCCGGGCCTCCTCCAGCTTCCAGGCGGCCAGCACCTGGGCGCGGATGTCCTTGAAGGGGGGAACGGCCTCGGGAAGCTCGGCCTGGACCCGGAACAGCACGTAGCGGTCGCCCGCCTTCTCGGGCTTGGAGGTCTCGCCCACCTTGAGGCTGAAGGCCTCGCCGGCCAGCTGGGGCAGCTCGGGAAGGCCCGCGCTGGCCGCATCGGGCGTGTTGGTGAACGGCTGGCTCAGGATGACCTGGCAGCCGGCGCTCCGGGCGGCGGCGGCCAGATCACCGCCATTGGCGCGCTTGCGGACCTGGTCCAGCCGCTCCTGGGCGCGGGCCGCGAACCGCTCATCCTGGATGGAGCTCCGGAGCTGGTCCTTCACCTCATCGAAGGTCTTGTCCTTGCGGCCCTCGAGCTGGATGAGGTGGATGCCGTACTGGGTGCGCACGGGCTGGCTGATCTCGCCGACCTTCAGCGCCGCCGCGGCCTCCGAGAAGGGCTTCACCATCTGCGCGAAGTGGAACCAGCCCAGTTCGCCGCCGTTGCCCTTGGCGGTGGGATCCTCGCTCAGGGCCTCGGCGGCCTTGCCGAAATCCTCGCCCTTCACCAGCTTCTCCCGCAGGGCCAGGGCCTTCTGGGTGGCGGCCTTGACTTCGGCGTCCGTGGTGGCCTTGAAGAGGATGTGGCGGGCCTTCAGCTCGACATAGTCGTTCTTGTGGGCCGCGTAGGCGGCCTGGAGGGTGGCGTCATCCACGTTCAGGGCGCTGCCCAGGGAGGCGCGGTCCACGATGGCCACCTGGATCACCCGGCGCGGACCCTGGAGGAAGCGGTCGCCGCTGGCCTGGTAGAAGGCTGCCAGGGGGCCGTCGCCGGGATCGGCGATGGCGGCGGTGTCCACGGGGAGGAGCACCTGATCGAAGCCGACCTTCCCGTTCCGGACCTGGTTCTCCAGATCCAGCCAGGCGGCATCCACGGGCACGACCAGGGCCGCCTGCTGGATGAGCTTGGCGCGGATGAGGTCGCTGCGCAGGGCGCGCTCCTGCGTGGCCGGATTGAAGCCCGTTTCCCGGAAGATCTTCTCCAGCTCCGCGGTGGGCTTGAGGTTGCCCTTGTCATCGAGGAGGATCGGGTACTGCCGGAGGAAGGCCCGCATGCGCACGGCCACTTCCTCATCGGTCACCACCACATGATGGCGGACCGCCAGCTCCTCCATGAGCTTCTGGTCCATCAGATCGCGGAGCGCCTGCGACTGCAGGAAGGGTTTCATGGCATCCCCGCTGGCCTGGCTGCCGAAGCGCTGGGCCAGTTCGGATTCGCGCTCCAGCAGGTCGCGGAGCAGGATGTCGTGGCCGTAGACCCGCGCCACCACGGTCTCGGGCGTATCCATCCGGCCGGATGGCACCAGGTAGATGACCATGCTCACCAGCACCAACATGAAGATGGCTGCCACGGGCATGCGGTTGGATTGGAAGACCTGGCGGAACGAACGCAGCATAGGGGCCCCAGTGGACAGACCTCCCAGATTACCAAAGGGAGCGCGTTGGATTACACTGGAATGCTGGAGAGGATGGATGGCAGTCCGGCCCGTGATCACGTGGGGTGACCCCCGCCTGAAGTTGAACAGCGAGGATGTGGGCGAATGGACCGACGAGCTGGAGCAGCTCGTGGAGGATCTGTTCGAGACGGCCCTGGCCGAGGAGGGCGTCGGCCTGGCCGCGCCCCAGGTGGGGGTGAACCTGAACCTGGCGGTCATTGACTGCTCCACGGGCGAGGATCCGGCGCAGAAGCTGGTGCTCATCAACCCCCAGATCATCCGGGAGGAGGGCTCGCAGATGGGGCCCGAGGGCTGCCTGTCCATCCCGGGCATCCGCGAGGTGCTCGAGCGCCCCCGGAAGGTGACCCTCCGGAATCGGAGGCGGGACGGCTCCTGGCATGACGTCGAGGGCGAGGATCTCCTGGCCCGGGCCTTCTGCCATGAGATTGACCACCTGCGTGGCCGGCTCTTCGTCGAGTATTTCGGCCCGGTGAAGCGCCAGGTGCTCCAGCGCCGGTTCCAAAAGATGACCCGAAGCTCCTAGATCCCAGGCACACGGAGGCAGCCATGACCCGCATCGCCTTCCTGGGCACTCCCCGCGCGGCCGTTCCGGCGCTCCGGATCCTGGCGGGGGAGGGGGTGGTGGCGGTGTTCTGCAATCCCGACCGCCCCGCCGGCCGGGGTCGGCACCTGGAGGCGCCCCCGGTGAAAACCGCCGCGCTCGAACAGGGTCTTTCCGTCTTCCAGCCCCTCACCTGGAAAACGCCGGAGGCGAAGGCGGACTGGCAGGCCCTGGGGGTGGATCTGGCCGTGGTGGTGGCCTACGGGCACCTGCTGCCGGCGTGGATGCTGGATTCCTGCCCCCTGGGCGTCTGGAACCTGCACTTTTCCCTGCTCCCCCGATGGCGCGGCGCGGCGCCCGTGAATCACGCCATCTGGGCGGGCGATGAGGCCACCGGCGTGAGCCTCATGCGCCTCACTCCGGGGCTTGACGAGGGCCCCGTCCTGGCCCAGTCGCAGCGGCCCATCGGCCAGGCGGATACGGCGGAGGAGCTCCTGGAGGCCCTCGCCGAGGATGCGGCCGCCCTGCTCCAGGACCAGATGCCGATCCTGCTGTCCGGGCTCGGTGCGCCCGTGGCCCAGGATGCTTCCGGGGCGATCCACGCCCCGAAACTGACCCGGGAGATGGGCCGGGTGGATTGGCGCCGTCCCGCCGCGGAATTGCATCGCCAGGTGCGGGCCCTGTGGCCCTGGCCGGGCACCGAACTGGCGGTGGAGGGTCAGGTGCTGAAGCTGTGCGGCGTCGGCGCCATCCGCCATTGCTACCGTGAGCCCGGCCAGATCCTCTGGGGACGCGAGGACGGCGTGTGGTTGACCACCCCCGAAGGGGCCCTGGAACTGACCCGCCTCCAGCGCCCCGGCAAGCCCATCCAGCCCGCCCTCCAGGCCCTCCAGCCCTGGGGCGCCCACGGAAGCCGCCGCCTCGGCTAGCCGCGCCGCGAAGCCCGGAACCCCCGGAGAGAGGAAACCTCGGCCCGGCTCAGCCGGGTCGAGGCGCGGGGGCCCGGGGGTGTGCGCGAAGCGCGGAACCCCCGGAGAGAGGAAACCTCGGCCCGGCTCAGCCGGGTCGAGGCGCGGGGGTCCGGGGGTATGCGCGAAGCGCGGAACCCCCGGAGAACATCAAGCCAATCGCGCGGCGACATCCCGGTAGTCGGGATCCATCTCATGGACCCGCCGGAAGGTCTCCAGGGCCAGGGCCTGATGGCCCTGCTGGAGCAGGATCTCCGCCAGATCGTAGCGCAGGCCGATGCTGTCCTCGGGTGGGAAGCCCGGGGCCTCGATGCCTTGGTTCAGCCAGTCCACGGCCCGGTCCAGATCCCCCCGGGCCTGCTCGCAGATGCTCAGCATGGAGCAGCATTCCAGGGTCCGCTCGGGATCCCGCATGGCGATCTTGAATTCCTCGATGGCCGGATCAATGAGCATCATCTCCTTGTAGGCGATGCCCAGGTTGTAGTGGGTGTCGTAGTCGTCGCCCTTGACCTGCTTCTCGACGCCTTCGCGGAAGGCGCTGAACAGTTCGTCCACGCTCTGGATCTTCTCCACCACATCGGTGGTGTCGTGCATCTCCTCGCCCTCGCCCGCATCCATCAGGGCGGTGCCCAGGACATCGGTGAGGTCGAAGAAGGAGGCGCTCAGTTCGCTCTCGTCGAGGGCGCTGGCGGGGGCCGCGTGCCCCAGTTTCTGGAGGGCGGCCTCGGCGCGCTGGAGCCGGTCCAACAGCTCGATATGGTCCGGGAACTGCCGCAGGGCGGCCTCGATCTCGAGCTTGGCCTCCTCCGGGCTGCCGTAGTCCAGCTGGAAGTCAATGTCGCCGAGCAGGCTCTCGAGCTCTTCACTCGTGGGCGCGGAAGGCGCCGGGAATTCGAGTTCCGGTATGGGTTCCGGCGGCAGGTCGGGCAGGGGCGCCGTCGGTGGTTCCTGGGTGGGGAACGGGCTGGCGAGGGCGGCTGGTTCGGGCGCGACCGCTTCCGGAAGCTCCGTCAGGGTGGATTCCATCCAGCTGAAGTCGTCCAGATCCGCCAGGGGGAGGACGGGCTCGGGGACCGGGCCAAGGTCCGGCAGCACGGGCAGCGCCATCTCGGGAACAGGGGCAGCTGGTTCCGGCGCCACGAAGCCCGGAAGATCCAGGGCGATGGGCACCTCTGGCGCCATCGTGGAGGCGGGCAGGGCGATGGATGCGGGCGCGGGCGCGGCGGGGGGGGGGCGGCGCGGCGCCCGGCTCCTGAAGGCCCAGGGTGCGGCGGTGAATGCGGGTGGAGCCCGGGAAGATCTGTTCGGCCTTGTCGAGCAGATGCGCCGCTTCCTGTTTCCTGCCGAGGGCGGCCAGGGCCTGGGCGCTCTGCACGTACTGCATCTGGATCTTGGTCAGGTGCCCCGTGGAGCGGTGCACCGCGACGATGGCCTCGATGAGGGTGAGGTCCGCCGGATCCAGCTCCAGCGCCTTCTTGTAGGTCTCGACGGCCCGGTCGCTGCTGCCGCTGCGGAGCAGCGCCTCGGCTTCGCGGGAGATCTGCTCGATGCGCAGGCGGCGGACCGGATCCATCTCGGTCTCACCGCCGTGCCGGGTGATCTCGATGGAGGCCGGGGCGGTGAGGGGGGTGCCACCGAACCCGGGCACGGAGGCCAGACCGTCACTGGGGAGGGGCTCCTGCCGGGCGGCCACGCCCAGGGCCTGGAGCTGCTCCGCAAGCCGGCCGGCCAGGGGCAGATCCCCTTGGGTTTTGGCCAGGGCGTAGGCGCTCTGGAGGGCCTGCTCCCGTTCGGCTTTGTTGCCGCTCTGGTGGGCGATCTCGGCCAGCAGGAGCCAGGCTTCCGCGCTGATGGAACCCTGGAGGGCCCCGCGCAGGCTCCGGGCCACCAGCTCGCCGGAGCCCCGGCGGGCCAGTTCCCGGGCGATGGGGGTGAAGAGACGAAGCCCTTCCTCGGCGCGATCCGCCGTGGCCAGGTTCCGCAGGGATTTCTCGCAAAGGGGGAGGGCCTTCTCCGGCAGCTGGGGGATCTCGGCCAGGGCCTCCAGGGCCCGGTCCGGGTGGCCGCTGCGCAACTCGATTTCGGCCAGGGCCTCCAGCAGATCCGTATTCCGGGGATTGGTCTCCAGGCCCGCCCGCAGATGCTGGGCGGCGGTGGCGTAATCGCCCTGGATCACGCCCAGGCGGCTCTGGGTGAGGAAGACCTGGGGCGTGGAGACCATGGCCTTGGCCCGCTCCATGATCTGCTGGGCCTCGGTGTGCATCTGCTCCATGGCCAGGGACTCGGCCACCTCGAGGTAGATGGCCGCGGCGCGATCCTTCATGCCCTCCTTGTTGTAGAGATCAGCCAGGCGGACCTTGTTCTTCAGGTTCTTGGGATCGAGGTCCACCAGCTTGGCGAACTCCTCCAGGGCCCGCTTGATGAGTCCCTTCTTCTGGAAGTGCTCGGCCACCTGGAGGTGGACCTGCACGGCTTCCTTGATCTTGTTCGTCTGCCGGTAGAGGTCCGCCAGCCGCTGGGCGATGTCAATGTCATCGGGGGCCGAGCGCATGGTCTTCTGCAGGATGGCCACGGCCTTGAGGGCGAACCCCTCCCGTTCATGGGCGATGGCCAGGCGGCGGAAGACTTCCACGGCTTCGGGGATCCGCCGGATCTGCAGGTACAGATCCCCGATGGTGTTCATGGTGACCAGGTCTTTGGGGTTGTCCTCGAGGAGCTTGCGCAGTTCCTCGATGGCCCGGTCCACTTTCCCGGCCGCGAGGAACTTGTCGGCTTCCTTCTTCACCTTGTTGCGGTCAATGGCCATTCGCTGCCTCGGTCATGCGTTCCTGGGGTCCGGAAAGTCTAGCGCGGCTCCTGCGGCGGGGCCTGGAAATGCCTGCCGCTGAAGCTGTGGGGCAGGAGGTCCGCCAGGCGGTGGAGCTGCCGGGTGTGGCGATTGGCCAGGAGCACGGGCAGATCGTCCGCGAATTCCACGAGCACCTGCCGGCAGGCCCCGCAGGGGGGGGTCAGGCGCTCCGCCTCGGTGACCACCACGGCGGCCACGAGGGCCCCCGGCAGGAGGCCCTGGGCCACGGCCGCGCTCACCGCGCCGCGTTCGGCACAGAGGCCCACCGGATAGGCGGCGTTCTCCACATTGCACCCGGCCACCACCTGGCCGGAGGCGATGAGCAGGGCCGCACCCACCTGGAAGCGGGAATAGGGCGCGTAAGCCCGGCCCCGGGCGGCCCAGGCGGCCTCCAGCAGCGGGTTCCAGTCCGGCGACTCGGGGGTGTCAAAAACGGGATGCGGCATGATCCCTCCAGCTTAAAGCATGGCCAGGGTTTCCGGGCTGCCGATCCCGCCCGGCGCCGCGCGGCCCGAGGCTTCGGCCAGGGCCAGGGCGCGCCAGCAGGAGGTCGGGCCGTGGAAGGTCCGCGCGCCCTCGGGGCCGTGGAGATCCAGGCTCACGTCCCGTTTCTGGAGGCGGGCCTGGAGGATGGTGCCGGAGAGGTGCTCCAGTTCCCGCTCGAAGGCCCGTCCGGGGCGCCAGGCATCGAGGTCGAGGCGAAGCTGGATGCCCAGGGGACGTTCCTCCTCGAAGGTGCGCACCCAGGGCTCCCGGCGCTGAGCGGTCCGTTTCCAGTGCATGCGGGCCGGAGCGTCGCCCAGGCGCAGGGGGCGGGCCCCCTCCGGGCTGCTGCTGCCGGGGTGGGGCCGGGTGCGCTGGCCTTCGCCCCGCCAGCCTCCCGGGCGGGGTGGCGGGGTGCGGGGATGGGGGAGGATCAGCACCCGCTGATCGAGGGAGAGGATCCGCGTTTTTTCGAGAAACCCGAACGGGTATCGGGTGCGCAGCTCGAGCGCCCGCAGCCGGCTCCAGCCCCGGCGCTCGGCGCGGGCCTGAAGCACGACCGTGGCCGTCCCCGTGGCGTCGGAGGCGCCCAGGAAACCGGGTTCGGCCCGCCCTCCCTCCAGGCTCAGATGGAGTTCCAGGCCCCGGGGCCGCCGCCGGGCGGCATCCCGGAAACGGAGCCGGAGGCCGCCCCGGACCTGGGCGAACAGGTGGCCTTCCTCCAGGGCCTCCAGCTCCAGGCCGCTCAGGGCCCGGCGGCTCAGGATGCCCGACACCAGGAGCAGGCCGAGCATCAGGGAGAACACCAGGTAGAGCAGGTTGTTGCCGGTGTTCACGGCGAAGGCCCCCACCGCCAGCAGCGCCAGCAGGTACTGCGTGCCCAGCCCTGTCAGGGACAGGCGCAGGCGGGGATCCTTCCAGAGCCGCATGGCCCCAGCCTAGCGCCCCTGACCGGCTGCTAGCATGGGGACTTCCCCAAGGTTCCCATGCTCGACCGCCTCTTCCGCACCAAATCCCTGGAACAGCTCCGCGCGAGCGCGGAGGAACCCGAGCACCAGCTCAAGAAGAACCTGGGGGCCTTCGACCTCACCATGTTCGGCATCGGCGCCATCATCGGCGCGGGCATCTTCTCCAGCATCGGCACCGCCGCTGCCGGGAACATGGCCGACGGGCGCCTGCCCGCCGGGCCCGGCCTGGTGCTCAGCATCCTCATCGTGGCGGTCATCTGCGGCTTCACGGCCCTGGCCTACGCCGAGATGGCTTCCATGATCCCCGTCTCGGGCAGCGCCTACACCTACGCCTACGCCACCCTGGGCGAGCTGATGGCCTGGATCATCGGCTGGGATCTGCTGCTCGAGTACGCCATCTCCAACGTGGCCGTGGCCATCTCCTGGGGCGACTACGCCCGGAGCTTCCTGTCCTCGGTGTTCCATGTGGACATCCCCGGCTGGCTCGGGATGGATCCGCGCTCGGCCCTGAAACTGGCGGAGCATGCGCCGGCCCTGGATCTCTCCGCCAAGTTGCAGGTTCTGGCCCAGGCCAAGGCGGGCCTCGCGAACGGTGCGGCCACCTTCGCCAACTGGGACGTGCTCAAAACAGCTCCCACGATCGCTGGCTTCCCCGTCACCATCAACCTCCTGGCCGTGGTTATCACCGTGCTGATCACCTGGCTCTGCTACATCGGCATCAAGGAGAGCGCCCGGGTCAATAGCGTCATGGTGGTGCTCAAGGTGATGATCCTCCTGGCGGTGGTGGGGCTCGGCGCCCACTTCATCAACCCCGGGAACTGGCATCCCTTCGTGCCCCACGGCTGGGGCGGCATCCAGGCCGGGGCGGCCATCATCTTCTTCGCGTTCATCGGCTTCGACGCCGTCAGCACCACGGCGGAGGAGTGCCGCAACCCCGGGAAGGATCTGCCGCGGGGCATCCTCTGGTCCCTGGGCATCTGCACCGTCATCTACGCGGCCGTGGCGCTGGTGGTGACGGGCATGCTGCACTACACCCGCCTGGGCGGCATCGCGGATCCCCTGGCCTACATCTTCACCCAGCATCACCTGGCGGGCATCGCCGCCGTCATCAGCTTCGGGGCCGTCATCGCCACCACCGCCGCGCTGCTGGTGTACCAGGTGGGCCAGCCCCGCATCTTCATGAGCATGAGCCGGGACGGCCTCCTTGCGCCCTGGTTCGGCCATGTCCACGACCGGTTCAAGACGCCCTCCCACGCCACGGTGCTGACGGGCTTCCTGGTCGCCATCCCGGCGGCCCTCCTGAACATTGACGAGGTGGTGGAGCTGGCCAACATCGGCACCCTCTTCGCCTTCGTCATCGTCTGCACCGCGGTGCTCATCCTCCGCAAGCGGCGGCCGGAGGCGCCCCGCAAGTTCGTGATGCCCTTCGCGTGGGTGCTCGCGCCCCTGGGCATCCTGGGCTGCGTATGGATCGCCCGGGGCCTGCCCGCCCTGACCTGGTACCGGTTCTTCATCTGGCTGGTCATCGGACTGGTGATCTACATTTTCTACGGCTCCCGGAAGAGCCGGCTCGCGGCGGCCGGCCCAACGTCATGATGGGCCAGGAGGTTCCATGTTCACGGGCCTGATCAGGCAGCTCGGCACCCTCGAAACCCGCTCGCCCCGGCCCGGTGGCGCGCGGATCCGCATCGCGGCGCCGGCGGAGCTGCTGGCCCGGGCGGAACTTGGGGCCAGCATCGCCGTGAACGGCGCCTGTCTCACGAGCGTGGCGGTGGACGGCAGGGCCTGGGAAGCGGACCTCAGCGAGGAGACGCTGGCGAAGACCACCCTCGGGCGGTTGGCCCCGGGCGCCATCCTGCATCTGGAGCCGGCCCTGCGGGTGGGTGATCCCCTCGACGGGCACCTGGTCTCGGGCCATGTGGATGCGGTTGGACAAGTGCTGTCGCGTCAGGATGACGAGGGCCTCTGGCGCTTCTCCCTCCCCGCTGACCTGGCGCCCATGACGGCACCGAAGGGTTCCGTGGCCGTGGATGGCATCTCACTCACCGTGGTGGACTGCGGCACCGATTGGTTCACCGTGGCCCTCATCCCCGAGACCGTGAAGCGCACCGCCCTGACGGGCCTGCGCTCCGGCGACCCCGTGAACCTGGAGGCCGATCCCATCGGGCGGTACGTGGCGCGGGCCCTCGCCCTGCGCGGAACCGCCGACCGGCTGACGGACTTCGCGCAGCGGGGCTGGAAGGCCTGAGCCCGCCGTGCGCCACATGGAACCTCCCCAGGGGCCAGGTTGCCCAAGGGAACGCTTCCCTCCCATTTCGGCCCGCAGGCACGCGGTGCAAGGCGGCCAGCCGTTCTACTCCCGCGCCCCTTTGCGGATGCGGTCCAGCTCCCGCTTCTGCTCGCGCTCCTTCAGGGCTTCGCGCTTGTCGCCGTGCCCCTTGCCTTCGGCCAGGGCGATCCGCACCTTGATCGTGCCCTTGGCATTGAGGTAGAGGGCCAGCGGAATCAGCGTCAGGCCCTTGCGCACCACCTTGGCGGTCATCTTGACGATCTCGGCCTTGTGGAGGAGCAGCTTGCGGGGGCGGAGCGGTTCGTGATTGGCGTAGGTGCCGAACTCGTAGGGGGAGATGTGGGCCTGCTTCAGCCACAGCTCCCCGTCCACGGCGTCCACATAGGCGTCCTGGAGCTGGCCCCGCCCCGTCCGCAGGGCCTTCACCTCCGTGCCCAGCAGGGCGATGCCCGCCTCCCAGGTCTCCAGGATGTGGTAATCGTGCAGGGCCTTGCGGTTCCGGACGAGATCCTCGCTCATGGAACCAGTGTATCCGCCGCTAGACTGGGGTTTTCGGAAGGCCCATGCTGCAGAAGCTCCTCGCTCCCGTCATTGCCTGGATGGTGGCCCTCATGGCCGCCGCGGGG
>JAKAMQ010000212.1 GCA_021812805.1 Acidobacteriota bacterium | reverse complement strand
GGCGGCGTCGAGGGCGATGGAGCCGGTGCTGATGACCTCAATGCCCTCGGCGCCGCTGAGGCGGTCCCCGAGCTTCATGATGGAACCCTTGCCGAAGGCCCGCTCGATGTCGGCGACGGCGCGGGTCAGGGCTTTCAGGCGATCGTCGTGCTCGGCGGCGGCCATGGCTCCTCCAGGGGGGTGGATTCTGAGTGTGGGGCAAAAAGCGAAAAAAACAAGAAAAACTTTCAAGCCCGGCTCCCGGAGCTTCCTCCGGTGCCGATCAAAGGTCTCGCGTCCTCCCGCCGAAGAGAAGGGGGCATGCCGAAGGATGTCCCGCTTCCCCAGCCAGTGCGTCTTCCAGGTCTCGAGGACCTGGTCCAGGCCTTTGAAGCCTCGGGCTCCGCCCTGCCCCGGGGGCCGGAATGGGAGGCCTTCCTCCAGGCGGTGGGGGAACGCTGGGAGGGCACCCGCCAGGAGGCGGAACGGTACCGGGTGCTGGTGGACCACCTGAAGGAGGTGCTCTTCCAGATTGACCGGCACGGCCTCTGGTCGTTCCTCAATCCCGCCTGGTCCCAGCTCACGGGCTTCGGCGTCCAGGAAAGCCTGGGCACGCCCTTCCTGGGGTGCCTCCACCCGGCGGACAAGCCCCGCTACCTGAACATGCTGACCTACGCCATGGACACGGGGCAGAACGCCCTCCAGGGGGAATTCCGCATCCCGCACCGGGAGGGGGATGTCCGCTGGGTGGAGCTCTACCAGCGGATCACCCTGGATGCGTCGGGCCGGGTGGTGGGGGTTTCGGGCACCCTCAACGACATCACCGAGCGCAAGCACGGCGAGATCGTCCTGCGCATGGCCACATCCCGCCTGCGGGCCCTGATCGAGAACATGCAGGCGGGCATCCTTGTCGAAACGGAAGGACGGAAGATCGCGCTGCTGAACGAGACCTTCTGCCAGATGTTCCAGGTGCCCGTGCCGGCCCATGTGCTGGTGGACAGCGAGGCGCAGGATCTGCTCGCGGAATGCCGCCCGCTGCTCCTGGATCCGGAGGCCTTCGACCGCCGCCAGGCCGAGCTGCTGGCGCAACGTTCGCCGGACCTGGGCGAGGAGATCCGGCTGGCGGATGGGCGCATCCTCTCCCGGGACTTTGTCCCGATCATGGTGGGCGAGGACTACCTGGGCCACCTCTGGCAGTACCACGACATCACGGACCGGCGGCGCGCCCAGATGAAGCTGGAGGAGGCCGCCCGGGAGCTGGAAGTGACCAACCGGGAACTGGCGGAGGCGCGGGACCGGGCGCTGGAGCTGTCGGGCCTCAAGAGCGAGTTCCTGGCCAATATGAGCCACGAGATCCGCACGCCCATGAATGGCATCATCGGCATGACGGGCCTGCTGCTGGATTCGCCCCTGGAGCAGGAGCAGCGCCAGTACGCCGAGACGGTCCGCTCCTGCGGCGAGGCCCTGCTCACCCTCATCAACGACATCCTCGACTTCTCCAAGATCGAGGCGGGCAAGCTGACGCTGGAGCACCTGGAGTTCAGCCCCCAGGGCGTGCTGGAGGAGGTTCTGGCCGTGCTCGGCGTGAAGGCCCATGCCAAGCGGGTGGAGCTGGGCGCCTTGGTGGATCCGGCGACACCCCATTCCGTGGCGGGCGATCCCACCCGCCTGCGCCAGATCCTCACCAACCTCGTGGACAACGCCCTCAAGTTCACGCCCGAGGGCTCCGTCGAGGTCCAGGTGGCGCCCGTGGAGCTGGAGGCCGGGATGGCCCTGCTCCGCTTCGAGATCCGGGATACCGGCATCGGCATGCGCGCCGAGGTGGTCTCGCGTCTCTTCAGCTCCTTCGTCCAGGGGGACAGCTCCACCACCCGCAAATACGGCGGCACCGGCTTGGGGCTGGCCATCTCGAAAAAGCTCTCCGAACTCATGGGCGGCGGCATCGGCGTGGAGAGTCAGGCGGGCAAGGGGAGCACCTTCTGGTTCACGATCCGGGCGGAGGTGCAATCCGCGGCTGTGCCCATCCATCCCGGCTTCCAGCGGGCCGTGCTGGCCGGACTACCGGCGCCCGCCGCCCGGATGGCTGCCGAGCAGCTCCGGGCCTGGGGACTGGGCACGAAGCTCCTGCCGGAGGACGGCCCCTGGCGCACGGCCCTGCGGGATCCGGGCACCCTGGTGGTGCTGGGCGAGCCTGTCCTCACCCGGCTGCCCGAGGGCGGCGCCCCGGACGCCGAAGCCGCTCCGGGCAGCCGCCTGGTGTTCGCGGGGCCGCTCTACCAACCCGAGCTCCGGCGCGCGGCCCATGACCGGGGGCTGGCGCAGTTCCTCCCCCTGCCCATCCTGCCCGGCCAGCTGCGCGCCCTGGTCGAGCCGGCCCGTTCCGCCGAGCCGCGTCCTGCCCTGGGCCCGGAGAGCGGGATGTCCGGCGGCCGCCCTGTCCTCCGGGTGCTCCTGGCGGAAGACAACCTGGTGAACCAGAAGGTGGCGCAGGCGATGCTGCGCAAGCTGGAGGTGGAGGCCGATGTGGCCACCAACGGCCTCGAGGCGCTGGACGCGCTGCTGGGGGTCGCCTACGACCTGGTGCTCATGGACTGCCAGATGCCGGAGATGGATGGCTTCGAGGCTTCGCGCCGCATCCGCGACCGGGAGCGCGGGTCGCGTCGGATCCCCATCGTGGCCATGACCGCCAACGCCATGGTGGGCGACCGCGAACGGTGCCTGGAAGCCGGCATGGACGACTACATTCCCAAGCCCGTGCGCATGGAGGATCTGCGGCGGGCGCTGGGCCGCTGGCTGCCCGCGGGAAGCATCCCCGCTCCGGAGGACTGACGTGGCCAAATCCCCCGCACTCATCGAGGAGGATGTCGCCATCCGCATGGCCCTGCAGCGTCTCTGCCTGGAGGGGGCACGGCTGGCGGTGGCCTTCCAGGACCAGCGGGGCAGCTTCGCCATCGTGACGGAGGACGGCGAGCGGCTGGCGTTCCGCATGCCTCATGAAACCATCGCCGCCTGGGGTCTCAAGCCCGGCGACAGCCTCTCCCTGAAGCTCAAGGACCGCGGCCTGGAGTACGAATGCGTCGTGAGCCAGGCGGGGCAGGATGTGCTGGAAGGGGTGGAGGTCTGCCTGGCCAGCACGCCCCGTGCGCTGCGCCGCGCGGACCTGCACCGACTCGCCGACTTCATCCCCGACCTAGCCGAACAGGCGCATCAGGCCACCTTCACCAATGCCCGCCATGCGATCCTCGATGGCCAGGTCCAGAGCTTCGGCGAGGAGGGGCTCGAGCTGGTGCTCCGGAACAGCAAGCAGGACATCCGCGAACTGCTCCGCATGGGGGAGGAGTCCCTGCTCGACGTTCCCCTCGAAGGCGATCTCCGGCTGCGGGCGCCCACGACCGTGGCCTATTTCGGCGAGAACCTGGTGGGCCTGCGCTTCACCAAGCAGGCGGATGGCCAGCTGCTCGACCGCTACCGGGCCTGGATTGAGGACCAGCAGCGCCTTCAGGTGCAGCAGGATCACGAGGTCTTCAGTCCCCGGGGGTTCCAGGAGGTGCTCGCCCGCTCGGTGCGGGGGGCGACCCTGCCCGTGGCGCGCCTGCTCGTGGATCGCGATCCCCTGCTGCTGTTGCTCACGGAGCGGGAGGATTTCGCCCGGCGCCTGGGCGAGGCCATGGGGCGCAAGTTCGGCCTGGCGGTCCTCGACTACATCAAGGGCCCCGTTGCTTCCCAGATCGCGACCGTGGCCGGAGAGGCCAGCTGGGGGCGCATCCGCATGGTGCTCATCCACAACCAGCTGCGCCTGACGAGTCCCCTGGAGATCTGCCGGCAGATCATCGAGAAAGAAGGCTGCGCGTTGCCGGTGCTCCTGCTGGGGACCGAAGAAGACGAAGCCAAGAAGCGCCACCACGCCGCCGCCGCGGGGGCCGTGGACTACCTGCCCGTGGAGCCCTTCCGCATCCTGGCCACCCTGCGCAAGCTGGACGAAACCCTGAAGCTGTTCGAGGGGGTCTGACCTGAACGAGGGGGGACCGCCTGCTCCCCTTCGGCTCGCGATGTCCCCCCTCGTGCACCCCCACGTAGTGTCCCGGCGAAGCCGGGACACTACGTCTGATG
>JAKAMQ010000042.1 GCA_021812805.1 Acidobacteriota bacterium | reverse complement strand
GGCGAGAAACATCCTTGAGATTGGGGCCCTGGACGGATACCATCGAAGGTTCGTCCTCCTCCCGCGAGGGGGCTCCAAGGTGGAACCATGAAGCGAACCTTCCAGCCGAACAACCGTCGCCGCGCCAAGACCCATGGCTTCCTCAGTCGCATGAAGACCAAGAACGGCCGACTGGTGCTCAAGCGCCGCCGGGCCAAGGGCCGCCACGTTCTCGCCCTCTGAACCCGTCCCGGGTTCTTCCGTGATCTTCAAGGGGCGATTCCGGACGGTCCGCCACGTGGACCACGCGGTTCCATCGGCGCTCCCGCGCCCCCTCCTCGGGGCGGGATCCTCCCTGGATATCCGCGCCTGGCGGCACCCCGACGCGGAACACCCCCTGTTGCTGGTCACCGCTCCCCGGAAAGCCGGCCCGGCGGTGATCCGCAACCGCTTCCGGCGTCGTGCGCGCATGGCGTTCCTGGCGCTTCCGGACGGGTACCGGCTTGATTCATGGGTGGTCTGGGTCCGCCCCTCCCGCAGGGGCCCCAGCCTGGAACAGATTTCCTATCACGACATCCGGGACATGCTGGCTTCGGCCCTTGGATGTCTGGCCACCAAGGGCGCCCCATGAAGAATCGCAATGTCTTTCTGTTCATCCTGGGCACCGTCGGGCTGCTCGGGCTCCAGATGTGGCTCACCTCGAGGTACGCCCCCCCCGTCAAGCCGCCCGCCCCGGTTCCGGCGGTGACGGCACCCGGGCCGACCCCCGCGCCCACTGAGCCCGCTCCCACACTGCAGGCTCCCGTCCCGGCGGTGGGCGTGGATCCCTCCGCGACCTACACCCTGCAGACCGCCGATCTGGGGATCACCTGGCAGGTGGCCACGGGCGCGATCCGGCAGGCGGTCTGGCGCCATGATGGCACCCGGTTCTTCCCTGACACGTTCCCGGGCCTGGGTGCCCTCGAAGGCTCGGCCTTCCAGAGTGTTCACGAGCAGGCGGGGCCCGAGGGCACCCAGGTGGTCTTCGAGAACGCCCAGGGCGACCGGCTGGTCTACCAGGTGCCGCGCCACGGCTACAACCTGAGCCTGGAGGGCACCCTCGGGACCGGCCAGGATCTGCGCCTGATCCCCCTGCCCGCCACCGACAAGCCCGTGGAGTATCTCGGCCGGGTCTTCACGTTGACGGACTCGAAGGTCGAGGCCGTGACGTGGCTCCAGATGCTCAAGAATCCGTTCTTCAGCTTCCTGGGTGCCAAACGCAAGGTGCTGCCGCCCGCCGAATCCCGCCTGGGCATGGACGCGGGCCTGGAGAAGGACCCCAAGACCCAGACGAACCAGTATTTCGCGGCGCTCTGGAAACTGCCGCGCGTGGCCGGGCGGGATGCCTCGGGCTACACCCTGGCGCCCGAGGGCGGACGGGTGTCCGCGGCCCTCTACCTGGGGCCCAAACAGGCCCCCCCCCTGCTCGCCTTCGGCAAATCCTTCGCCCGCGTCATTGACTACGGCTTCTTCGGGGCCGTGGCCCAGCTGTTCTTCTGGTTCCTCCAGAAGATCCAGCTCGTGGTGGGCAACTGGGGGTGGTCCATCGTGATCCTCACCCTGTTCCTGCGCCTGACCACCTGGCAGTTGAACAGCAAGCAGATCATCAACATGATGCGCATGAAGGACTTCGAGCCGCATCAGAAGGCGCTGCAGGCGAAGTACGAGAAGTTCGGCAGCGACATGACCAAGAAGGCCGAAATGCAGAAAGAGCTCATGGAGCTCTACAAGAAGAACGGCCACAACCCCATGGGCGGGTGCCTGCCCATGCTGCTGCAGATGCCGGTCTTCCTGGCGTTCTGGTCCATGCTCCATTCCGTCTTCGAGCTGCGGCACGCCCCCTTCTTCGGCTGGATCCACGATCTGTCCGTGCACGATCCCTACTACATCTACCCGGTGCTGATGGGGGTCTCCATGTTCGCGCAGCAGGCCCTGACGCCCATCACCGGGGATCCGGCCCAGCGCAAGATGATGATGATCCTCATGCCCGTGATGATGATGGTGATGTTCGCCAAGCTGCCGTCCGGCGTGATCATCTACTACTTCGCCTCGAACCTCATCGGCATCGTGCAGACCTGGTGGGTCAAGCGGAACTACGTGCCCCAGCCCATCAAGGTGTGAGGAGACCCCATGCGGAAGCAGCACGCCAGCCTGGAATCCGTTCCCGAACTCGTCTCCCGCTGGATGGGCCTGCTCGGCCTCAAGGTGGAGGCCCGGTTCCAGCCCTCCGGGGATGAAGAAGCCTTCCCGAATCGCCTGCTGGTCTCCGGAGCCGATGCGGATTGGCTGGCCGCCAGCCGGGGCCAGGCCCTCGATGCGCTGCAATTCCTCGTCCACGAGGCCCAGGGCGAACGGGAGGACACCAAACTGGCCTACCTGGATGTGAAGGGCGCCCGCCTGTTCCGCATGCAGGAAGTCATGGCCATGGGCCGTCTCGCGGCGGAGCGGGCGCGGGAGCTGGGCAGCCACACCCTGGGCGCCCTCAGCCCCCGGGAACGCCGCTGGGTGCACCTGGTGGTCAGCCGCGAAGAGGGCCTGGGCACCGAGAGCGAAGGCACCGGCACTTTCAAGCCCGTGAGGGTGTTCCGCGCATAGCCGGTACACTGCCGGCGTGGCCTCTGTTCCCGATCCCATCTGCGCCCCCGCGACCCCGCTGCTGCCCTCGGCCGTGGCCATCGTGCGGGCCTCCGGAGCGGATCTCCCCGCGCTCCTGCAGCCCCTCGTGGCCCTGCCCGAACCCCGCTGGGCCGCCCTCCGGACCTTGACCTGGGAGGGTTTCCGGGAACGGGCGCTGGTGGTCTTCTTCCCGGCTCCCGCGAGCTACACGGGCGAGGACGTGGTGGAATTCCAGCTCCATGGCAATCCCCTTCTGGTTCAACGCTTTCTCGAACACCTGGTTCGCCACGGGTTTCGCCTGGCGGAACCCGGCGAGTTCACGCGGCGGGCCCTCCTGAATGGCCGGCAAGGCCTCCTGGAGGTGGAAGCCCTGCGGGATCTGGTGGCCGCGGAGACCGATACCCAGGTGCGACTCGCCCAGGCCCGGGCCGGCGCGCTTCCCACCTGGATGGGGGTCACCCGGACCGCCCTGGCGCCCTGGATGGCCCGGGCCGAAGCCGCGGTGGACTATGGGGAGGACGAAGGCATCCGATTGAATCTAAATGAGATGCGGATGGCCCTGGAGCCCCTGCGGGCCTTGTTCCACGTGGAACGCCGGCGCGCCCAGGCCGCCCGCCACCTGCGGGATGGCCTGCGCCTGGCCCTGGTGGGCCAGCCCAACGCGGGCAAGAGCACGCTCTTCAATGCCCTTGCCGGCGAGGATCGGGCCATCGTGACGGAGATCCCGGGCACGACCCGGGATGTGCTGGAGGTGCGGTGCGAGTGGCGGGGCCTGCCTCTGCGCCTCTATGACACCGCGGGGCTGCGGGAGACGGTGGACCCCGTCGAGCGCCTAGGAGTGGCGCGGATCGGGCCCCTTCTGGAATCCGCAGACCTGGTGCTGCATCTGATCCCGCCGGGCGGGGAGCCTCCCGACGTGGCTCCGGTTCTCGCGCCCTACGCGGGCAAGGTGCTCCCCATCCGGACCATGGGGGATCTGCCGGGAGCAGATCCGGCCCGGGCCGTGGTGGTCTCCGCGAGGACCGGGGATCTGGATGCCCTGGAGGCGGCGCTCCGGGAACGGATCCTGGGGGGCTTCGCGCCGGATGCCTGTCTGGGGGCGCTGGCGACGGGCCGCCAGTTGGCGCTCCTGGAGGAGCTGGTCCAGCAGGTGGACCTGCTCGCGGCCCTGGAACCCGACGCGCCGCCCGAACTGCCGGCCTCCCTTCTCCAGGGCGCCTGGGGGCTGCTGGGGCGTCTGACGGGCGAAGATCGGGCCGAGAGCGCCCTCGACCAGGTTTTCAATGGATTCTGTCTGGGAAAGTAGGGAGAGGGACACCATGCAGCCGGGATGGGAAGCCGTCATTGGTCTCGAAGTCCATGTCCAGCTCCGGACCCGGACCAAGTTGTTCTGCGGGTGCCGGAACGCCTATGGCGCGCCGCCCAACAGCCTCACCTGTCCTGTCTGCCTGGGCCTGCCCGGGGCCCTGCCCGCGCTCAATGGGGAGGCGGTGCGGCAGGCCCTGGCCTTCGGCCTGGCGGTGGGTGCGGACATCCGGCCGGTCAGCACCTTCTACCGGAAGCAGTACGTCTACCCGGATCTTCCCAAGGGCTACCAGATCACCCAGGGGCCCGTGGCGGTGGTCCAGGGTGGGGCGCTGGACCTCCCCGGGGATGCCGGGGTGCGGGGGGCGCCGGGAGTCTTCCGCGCCCGCCTGGAGCGCGCCCACCTCGAGGAGGATGCGGGCAAGAGCCTCCACGGGGAGGGCGCCGCGGAGCGCTGGGTGGATCTGAACCGGGCCGGGGTGCCGCTGCTGGAAATCGTGGGCGCCCCGGACCTGCGCAGCCCCCAGGAAGCCTCGGATTATCTAAAGGTTCTGCATCGGCTGGTGGTCTTCCTGGGCATCTGCGACGGCAACCTGGAGGAAGGGAGTTTCCGCTGCGATGCCAATGTCTCGGTGCGTCCGGCGGGGGCTTCCGGCTTCGGCACCCGGGTGGAAGTCAAGAACCTCAACTCATTCCGGTTCGTCAAGCAGGCCCTGGCTTTCGAGATCAAGCGCCAGGCGGCCCTTCTGGACCGGGGCGAGCGGGTGAGCCAGGAGACCCGCGGCTGGGATGCGGCGGCGGGGGAGACCCGGAGCCAGCGGACGAAGGAGGCGGCCATGGACTACCGCTTCTTCCCCGAGCCCGATCTGCCCCCCCTGCGGGTGGACGCGGTGGAAGTGGCCGCCGTCCGGGCCGGGCTGCCGGAGCTTCCAGAGGCCCGGATCCGGCGCTTCCAGGAGGTCCACGGCCTCCCGGAGGACGAGGCTCTCACCCTGATGCAGACCCCTGGCTTCGCCGCCTTCTTCGAGGCGCTGGCGCAGGCGAGCGGCCAGGCCAGGGCCGCGGCGAATTGGATGCTGGGGGAGGTGAGCCGCGTCCTGAACGAGCGGGGCGTGCCCATCGAGCAACTCGGCGTGGCCCCCGGAACCCTGGCCGGGCTGATCCGACTGGTGGACCAGGGACGGTTGCCACTGGGCGCCGCCCGGGAGGTGGTCTTCCCGGCCCTGCTAGCGGGGGAGGGATCGGCTGAGGCCATCGTGGCGCAGCGGGGATTGGAGCAGATCTCCGACGCGGCGGCGATCACCCCGCTGGTGCGACAGGTGCTCGAGGCCCATCCCGAGGTGGTGGCCCAGATCCGGGGCGGCCGCGAGCGGCTCCGGGGCTTCCTGGTGGGCCAGGTGCTGAAGGCCGGTGGCGGGCGGCTGGAGCCGAAGGGCGTGAACGAGGCGCTCGACCGCATTCTGCCGGAGTTCCTCGCCAAATCCTGAGCGCGGACCCATCCTGGGGCATGTCCACCGAAATCCCCTCCTCCCTCCAGGCCTACCTTCCCGGCGTGGGCCACACCTGCACCCAATGCGGGCACCTCATCGTGGACGCCGTTGAAACCCCCGGCGAACCCTACCGTTGCACGGAGTGCCGGGGGCTGGTGTCGCCCCCCGAGGACGAGCTCACACGCCAGGCACTGGAGGACCGGAGCCCCGTGGATGTGCCCGATGAGCGGCCGACCTTCTGGCGCGTGGTGGTCGTACTGCTCTTCGCCATCGTGGCTCTGGGCATCGTGTTCTGGATGCGGTAGGGGTTCCGCGCCTATCCTTGGAGGCGGAGCCCACCATGCCCAGACCCTGGGGACCGACCACCACCGCCATCCACGCCGGGAAACGGTTCAATCCGACGCGGGCCGTGACCACGCCCATCTTCCAGACCTCCGTGTTCGAGCTGAAGGAGAACCGGGAGGGCGCGGAGTTCGCGGCCAGCATCGAGCCCCCGGCCTTCTACACCCGCTGGGGCAACCCCAATACCAGCGAGGTGGAGGCCGTCCTGGCGGAACTGGAAGGGGCGGAACGGGCCCTGGTGGCGGCCTCGGGCATGGGGGCCTTCGCCCTGGTCTTCGAGGCCTTCCTGAGAACCGGCGACCATCTGGTGGCTCCCGCAGCGATCTACCTGGGCACAGAACAACTCATCCGCCGCTGGGAGGCCGAGCGCGGCCTCCAGGTCACCTGGATCCAGGACACCCTGGATGTGGGCGAGTGGGCCGCGGCCCTCCGGCCCGAGACGCGCATGATCTGGGTGGAGACGCCTTCCAACCCGACCCTGGCCATCACCGACCTGGCCGCCGTGGCGGCGCTCGGGAAGCAGCACGGCATCCGCACCGTGGCCGACAACACGTTTCCCAGCCCCATCCACACCCGGCCGCTCGCCCTCGGCATGGATCTCAGCGTGGCCTCGGCCACCAAGTACCTGGCGGGCCACTCGGATGTGGTGGCGGGCGTCATCGCCGGTTCCGAGGCCGATGTGGTGGCCTGCTGGCAGATGACCAAGGTCTTCGGCCCGACCCTGGATCCCATGGCGGCCTGGCTGCTGCACCGGGGCCTCAAGACGCTGGCGTTGCGCGTGCGCCGGGCCTCGGACAACGCCCAGGCCCTGGCCCAATGGCTGCTCTGGCAGCCCCATGTGGCCCGGGTGGACTATCCAGGCCTGCCCACCCACCGGGGGCATGAGGTCGCCCAGCGGCAGATGGTGGAGGGCTTCGGCGCCATGGTCGGGTTCGAGCTGCGGGCCGGGCTGCGGGCGGGCCAGTGCTTCTGCGAGGCCCTGGAGGTCATCACCCGGGGCGTGAGCCTGGGCGGCGTGGAGAGCCTGATCCAGCATCCGGCCAGCATGAGCCACCTGAAAACGCCTCCGGACGTGAAGGCCCGCCTGGGGATCAGCGACGGGCTGCTCCGGTTCTCCGTGGGGATCGAGGATCAGGCCGACCTCATCGCGGATCTGGAGCGGGGCTTCCAGGCGGCCGCGGAGGCGCGGTGAAGCTGATTCTCAATGGAGCGCCCCGGGATATGCCGGAGCTGACCACCGTGGCTGAACTGGCGGCCTGGCTGGCCCTGCCCGCCTTCGGCAGTGCCATCGAGCTGAACGGAGAGGTCGTCCGCCGGGCCGACCAGGCGACCACCCCCCTCCAGGAGGGAGACCGCCTGGAGGTGGTGCGGCTGGTGGGCGGAGGCTGAGGGTCAGTTGATGCTGAGCGTGTAGCCGTAGGTTCCCGTGGCCGTGGTCGCCCCCGCCCGCACCCGCACGGCGTAGACGCCCGGCGCGAGGTTCGGGACCGTCAAGGTGCGTGGCTGGCCGGCCAGGGCACTGTCATAGCTGCCGGCCACCCAGCCACCGGGGCCGATCAGCTCCAGGTAGAAATCCTGGCCGCCCGTGGGGGTCATGGTGAGGGTCCGGGTGCCGCTGGCGGACTGGGTGAATCGGTAGGCCTGGCTCTGGTCCTGGTCGTAGTAGCGGGCCTGGCTGGCGGCGTAGGTCTGGAGGGCGCCGCTTCCCGAGAAAGGCACGGGCACGGTCTGCCAGAGGGCCGTGCTGTTGAAAAAGGTGCTCGTGGGGGCCGGGATGGATTCCAGGGACAGCTCATTCAGGACGGCATTCCAGGTGGTGCCACTCACCCGGCTCTGCACGCCCAGCAGGTAGCTGGGGTAGCAGCCGAGGGTGGCCCCGTTGTATTCGCCGGTCCCATCGGGAAGCGCCGTGTTGGACTCGACGGCAGCCCAGAGGGTCTGGAGGCCAGACGGGGAACCACCCAGGGCGTTCTGCCAGATGCCCCACAGGCTCACGGCGATGGAACCCCGGGTGAAGGTGCCCTTGTCGGCGACGGGCACCATGGCGTGGCTGGAAAGATCGAAGTCTTCCACCTGCTGGATCCCGGAGGCATCCACATAGCTGTCCAGGAGCTGGCTCTGGTTTCGGGTCGCGCCCGCCAGGAAGTCGCAGAAGCCACCCACGAAGGCTACCGTGGATTCGCTGGGTCCGTAGCGGTTCACAGCGACGTTGTCGTTGTCCCGGCGCAGGAGGGACAGGGCGCTGCTGCCATCGGGCTTGTAGCTGTCATCGGCGAAGAGCAGGTGGGCGAAGGTCTCCTGGAGCACGCCGTCATCCCATTCGTCGGTTTCCGTGTTGGGGGCGCCCGTGGCCAGGCCCTCCACCTGGTGGCTGAACACGGCCCGACCATCGGCAGCCAGGAGAAGCGTGCTGGCGGAAGCCGAGGTGACCGATGGGTAGGTCCGGGTCTGGTCCCCGGGATTGGTGCTGGTGGTCCAATAGGTGGCCAGATCCGGCAGGCGCAGGGTGCCCGTGCCGTCCATATCGCGGATGGCGGCGCCGAAGGTCACCGCCTGGTCGGCGATGTTGAAGGCTCCGGCAATGCGGGCGCTGTCATTCAGGGCGGTGATGGTGAGGGTGCCGTCCTGGTCGGCCTGGATCGTGTTACTGGTGACGGACCATTCGGGGGTGGCCTGAAAGGCGCTGCTGCTGGTGTAGGTGGTGGGCAAGGGTGCCTTCAGCACCTCGCCATGGAGGAAGGGGCTGTTGGGATCCGCGCTGGGCACCTGGTAGTCGGCATAGACCTGGGCGTAGACCTGGAGGCCGCGGGGCACGCTGGCGGTGCCGGTCCCCGTGCTGCCGAGGTAGCCCGAGGCCACGAGGTTGTTGGAGGTGGCATCGTAGATTTCCGCATAGCAGTACCGGGCCGGGAGCGTGGTGGTGCCGTTGAACCCGCTGGGCGTCAGGATCTGTTTCTGGAACTGGGCCTGGAGGGTGATCTGCACATCCGGGTTGGAGGAGGTGCTGGACCCCCCGCAGGCGGTCAGCAGGACCAGGGGCAGCAGGGCGGGCAGGAATCGTCCGACAGGAACGGACATGGGGCCTCCAGAGGGAATGACAGGGACAAACACAAGGGTCGTGCCAAGTCCGGCTAGCGCCAGACCTCCCAGCGCCCACCCGGCCAGGGCGCCGAGGCCTGGAGCCGCCAAGGGCCAGGCAGGGCAAGGGAAACCACAGGGCCCCCGGCGGGCCGGTCGGCCTGGAACCGATGGAATTCATCGGCCAGCTCCTGGTCGAGGAAGGCCCGAGCCAGATCGCCCCCGCCTTCCACGAGCACGCGCCCCACGCCAAGGGCCGCAAGTTCATGCAACAGATGGCGCAAACTGCATCCTCCCGGGCCCGGTGGCAGGTGCAGATCCTCCACCCCGCGCAGGGGTTGGGGATCCCCGGTCACGGCCCGGAGGGCGGGCTGCCCCTGGACCGCCTGCCAGACCCGGGCCGTGGCGGGCACGCGGCCCTCCCGGTCCAGCACCACCCGGTAGAAGGTGCGGTGCGGGGCCGTGGGGAAGGGCCAGCGGTCCGTGAGCTGGGGGTCATCCACCTCCGCCGTGTGACGCCCCACCACGATGGCTTCGGAGGCCCGGCGCAGGGCATGGGCGAGCTGCTGCACCTCGGGCGGCGTCACGGGAGTCGGGCGCCCCTCGGGGCCCAGGGCGCCATCGGACCCCAGGGCCAGCTTGAGGCTCACCCAGGGGAGGCCCGTGCGGATGAGCTTGAAGAAGGGGGCATGGAAGCGGGCGCAGGCCTCGGCCAGGATCCCTTCCTCCACAGCCAGGCCCTGGGCGCGCAGGATGGCCAGGCCGCCGCCGTCCACCCGGGGGTTGGGATCCCGCACGCCAACTCCCACCCGGACCACGCCGGCCTGGATCAGGGCCAGGGTGCAGGGGCCGGTGCGGCCGTGGTGGCAGCAGGGTTCCAGGGTGACGTAGGCCGTGGCGCCCCGGACCTCTTCCCCGCGGGCTTCCGCATCGCGGAGGGCCATGATCTCCGCATGGGGATCGCCCGCCCGGGTGTGGACGCCGGCACCGAGCACGCGCCCATCCTTCATCAGCACGCAGCCCACCGGCGGGTTGGGGCTGGAAAGCCCCACGCCCTTCAGGGCTTCCTGGAGGGCCAGGGCCATGAAGCGGGCATCCCCGGAAAGGGCCCCGGGATCCGGCCAGGGCCCGCCCGTGGCCAGGGCCCAGGCGAGGGCGGGATGCAGCTCGGGCGGACCTGCCGCGTACCGATCAGACATCCAGCAGCCCGTCCACGAAGGCCTCGGGATCGAAGGGGAGGAGGTCGTCCACGCCCTCGCCCACGCCCACGAAGGCGATGGGGAGTTTGAGCCGCTCCAGGATGGGCACCACCACCCCGCCCTTGGCGCTGCCATCCAGCTTGGTGAGCACCAGGTCCGTCACGCCCGCGGCCTGGGTGAAGGCCTCCGCCTGCACCAGGCCGTTCTGCCCCGTGGTGGCGTCCAGCACCAGCAGTACGCGGTGGGGGGCCTCGGGGATCACCTTCCGCAGGCTGCGCCGGATCTTGTCCAGCTCCTTCATGAGGTGGTCCTTGGTATGGAGGCGGCCCGCCGTGTCAACGAGCACCCAGGGGGTGCCCTTGGCCTTCGCGCTGGCGGCCCCATCGAAGGCGATGGCCGCGGGATCCCCGCCCATCTGGTTGCGGAGGACGGGCACCCCGGCGCGCTCGCCCCAGCGCTCCAGCTGGTCAATGGCCGCGGCGCGGAAGGTGTCGCCCGCCACGACGAGGACGTTCTCCCCCCGGGTCTTCAGGTGGGCCGCCAGCTTGCCGAGGGTGGTGGTCTTGCCGACCCCGTTCACGCCCACGAGGAGCACCACTTGGGTGCCGTTCGCCCGGAAAGGCTGGGCCGGCCGCTGGTGGAGGATCTGGAGCAACTCGTCCTTGAGGATGGCCTTGGGGTCCACCTCGGCCCCGCCCTTCAGTTCCGAGCGGAGGCGGGTCATCAGGCGGTCCACGCCATGCACACCCAGATCCGCCTGGAGCAGAAGGTCTTCCAGTTCCTGGAGCTGGTCCTCATCCAGGCGCCGGAGGCCCAGCAGGCGGCCTAGGGGCGCGAGCACCAGGTTCTGGGTGCGCCGGAGGCCCTGCTTGAATTTGTCGAACAGGCCACCCAGCACGCCCACGCCCACCTCGCCGGAAGCCAGTGTACCCGCAGCCCCGGTTCCACGTGGAACAACGGGTCTGGAACCTTGACTTTACTGGGGATCGGAGAGACGTCGGGGGGCGGGGATCAGCGCCGCTTCCGCGGGGGCTTGACGACCTCGGGCCGCACCCAGCCGACCAGGGCCCGTTCGAAGACTTCCTCCACATGCTTGACGGGATGGAAGCGGAGCTGGGCCCGCAGCTCGGGATCGATTTCTTCTAGGTCCTTCTGGTTGGCGAAGGGGATGAGGATGTCCTTGATGCCCACGCGAAGGGCCGCCAGGGATTTCTCCTTGAGGCCGCCGATGGCCAGGGCCTCGCCGCGCAGGTCAATCTCGCCGGTCATGGCCAGCGTGTTCCTCACGGGGACGCCCTTGAGCACGGACAGCAGGACGGTGGCGATGGCCAGGCCCGCGCTGGGGCCGTCCTTGGGGATGGCGCCCTCGGGGAAGTGGACGTGGAGATCCTGCTTCTGGAAGAGCTCGGGATCAATCTGGAAGGCTTCGCCCCGGCTGCGGATGTAGCTGAGGGCCGCCTGGGCGCTTTCCTTCATGACGTCACCCAGCTGGCCTGTGAGGGTCAACAGCCCCTTCCCGGGCATTTTCAGGGCCTCCACGAAGAGCACATCGCCCCCCACGGCGGTCCAGGCCAGGCCGGTCACCACCCCCACGCGGGGGGCCTTCAACCGCTCGTCCTGGAGGAACTTCAGGGGCCCCAGCAGCTCGTGCAGGCCCTCGGCCGTCAGGGTGTACTTCTTCTTGAGCGAGCCCTCCGCCACGCGCCGGGCGACCTTGCGGCAGACGGCGCCGATCTCCCGCTCCAGCTGGCGCAGGCCCGCTTCGCGCGTGTAGCCGGTGATGAGGGCCTTCAGGGCGGCCTTAGGAATGGACAATTGCTGTCGCGTGACGCCGTGCTTCTCCAGCTGCTTGGGGATGAGGTGCTGTTCGGCGATGCCGAGCTTCTCCTCCAGGGTGTAGCTGTTCAGGTAGATGACCTCCATCCGGTCCCGGAACGCGGGATGGATGGGCTCCAGCTCGTTGGCGTTGGCCAGGAAGAGCACCTGGCTGAGGTCCAGCGGCACGTTCAGGTAGTGGTCGCGGAAGGTGTGGTTCTGCTCGGGATCCAGCACCTCCAGCAGGGCCGCGCTGGGATCGCCGCGCATGTCGCGGCCGATCTTGTCCACTTCGTCGAGCATGATCACGGGGTTCATGCTCTTGATCTGGTGGAGGGCCTGGACGATGCGGCCGGGCATGGCGCCCACGTAGGTGCGGCGGTGGCCGCGGATCTCGCTTTCGTCGTGGACGCCGCCCAGGCTGATGCGGGCGTACTTGCGGCCGAGGGCCCGGGCGATGGACTTGCCGAGGCTGGTCTTGCCGACGCCCGGCGGGCCCACGAAGCAGAGGATGGTGCCCCGGAGATCCGGCTTGAGCTTGCGCACGGCCAGGAATTCCAGCAGGCGGTCCTTGATCTTGGCCAGGCCGAAGTGATCCTCATCCAGCACATCCTTGGCCTGGACGAGGTCCAGGTTGTCCTCGGTGTAGGCGCCCCAGGGGAGCTCGGTCATCCACTCCAGGTAGGTGCGCGTCACGGCGGTTTCGCTGGAATCCGGGTGCATGCGCTCCAGCTTCTTCAGGTTGCGCTCGATCTCGACCAGGGGCTCCTCGGGCACGGTCAGCTTGGCCAGCTTGTCGCGGAAGGCCTGGACCTCCTCCGCGAGTTCGGAGCCCTCTCCCAGTTCCTGCTGGATGGCCTTGAGCTGCTGGCGGAGGTAGTACTCCCGCTGGCTCTTGTCCATCTCGCCGCGCGCTTCCATGGTGATCTTCTGCTGCACTTCGAGGAGCTGGATCTCCCGCATGAGCAATTCGTTCACGCGCTTCAGGCGCAGTCCGGGGTGGGCGATCTCCAGCACCTCCTGGGTCTGCTGGAGCTTGAGATCCAGGTTGGAGGCCACCAGGTCCGCCAGGCGGCCCGGGCTGTCCATGTTCCCGGCGATGACGAGGACTTCCTGGGGGAGGGTCTTGCCCAGGGCCACGGCCTTCTCGAGGGTCTGCTTCACGCTCCGCAGGAGGGCGTCCATTTCCAGGTCCGGCAGGGGCAGCTCCGGCTCGACCAGGGGTTCCACGCGGGCCTTGAAGAGGTTCTCGGTTTCCGTGAAGTACTCCACGCGCACGCGCTGGAGGCCCTGCACGAGCGCCCGGATGCGCCCGTCGGGCAGCTTCAGCACCCGCATGATCAGGGCCGCCGTGCCCACCTGGTAGAGATCCTTGGGCCCCGGGTTGTCCATCTCCACCTGTTTCTGGGAGAGGAGCAGGATCATGCGGTTCTCCACCAGGGCCGTGTCCACGGCGCGGATGGATTTCTCGCGGCTCACGCTCAGGGGCAGGATGACGTACGGGTACACCACCACATCCCGGAGGGCCAGCACCGGCAGAACCTCAGGCAACTTGGGGGATTCCTCGGGTGGGGGGGGCTGGAGCGCGTCATCGGCCACGGAAAACCTCGGAGGACCAGTGTAGCCCTACTTCCTCCGGGGCTTCGGCGCCGGGGGCTCGGCGGCTTCGCCCGGGAACAGCGCCTGGGCCTGGGGGCGGGGCGGTTCGGAGGCGCCGGGACGCCCCGCGGCGGCCTCCTTGTGCATGAGACCCTCCAGGGCCTTCACGAAATCGGGCAGATCCTTGAAATCGCGGTAGACACTGGCGAACCGCACGTAGGCCACCTGGTCCAGGCCCTTCAGCTCGTCCATGACCCACTCGCCCAGCTCCCGGGAGCGGATCTCCCGGTCGGGCCGCTCCATGAGCCGGGCCTGCACGTCCGTCACCAGCTCCTCCAGCCGGGCCAGGGAGACGGGCCGCTTCTGGCAGGCCAGCAGCAGGCCCTTCATGAGTTTCTGCCGGTCGAAGGGTTCCCGCCGCCCGTCCTTCTTGATGATCACCAGGGGCAGCTCCTCCACGCGCTCGTAGCTCGTGAAGCGGCGGGCGCAGGAGAGGCACTCCCGCCGCCGGCGGATGGAATCCCCCTCCCGCGACTCGCGGGAGTCCACCACCTTGTCCTCGATATGGCCGCAGAAGGGACAGCGCATGCCTGAACGCTAGCAGGTCGCGCGGGGCGGGGCCTCAGACTTCGACCACCCGGGGCTCCATCACCGCCTCGCACGTGACGGAGTTGGCCACGAAGCAGTACTTGTGAGCCTTCTCGAAGAGCTCCACCACCTTGGCCATGGGGGTGCCCCGGGGCACACGGATCACCGGGCGGAGCCGCACCTGGGTAATGCGGGTGACCTTGTCCACCGTATCCAGCACCGATTCGGCGTGATCCTCGTAACCGAGCACCTCCACCTTCGCCTTGGCGCAGAGGGCCAGGAAGGTGAGCATGTGGCAGGTGGCCAGGGCCGAGCCCAGCAGATCCTCCGGGTTCCATCGGGCGGCATCCCCGGCGTATTCGGGGGCGCTGCTCACCGCCAGGGGGTGCTTGCCCTCGGTGGTCACCGTGGCGTTGCGGGGATAGGGGCTGTCCAGGGTGTTGCCGGTCCAGGTCAGCGTGAGAGGGTAGGCGTGGGCCATGGGAGACTCCTCGGACAGCCAGGGTAGCCGTACCGGGTCCGGTCCCGATCCGGGCAATAATCGGGATTGCCCAGGAGCCCCATGCCCACCCCCGCCCGCCTGCACGTTGCCCATGCCCTGCACACGGTCTTCGGCGACGGGGAGCGCGTGCCCGATCTCTGGGATCGCGGGTTGGGCGAGGATGCGGCCCTGGGCCAGGCCCTGCTGGGGCTCTGCCTCCGGAACTGGGGGCGCCTCCAGGCCTTCGTGAAGCCCCAGCTCAAGGATCCCGACCGGGGGGTGCCGCTGGGCACCCGCGTGGCCCTGGCGGTGGGCCTGGCCCAGCTGGCCTGGCTGCCCGGCGTCACCGATTTCGCCGCCGTGAACGAGGCCGTGGGCCTAGCCGCCGACCGCGCCATCGGCTTCCCGCCCCACCGGGGCCTGGTCAACGCCCTGCTCCGGCGGGCCGCGAAGGATCGCGGGGCCCTGCGCGCCGCCCTGGACGGACTGCCGGCCCGGATGGACCGGAGCCCCTTCGCGGAACGGGTGCTGGCTGAGGCGCTGGCGCCGCATGGCCGGAGCGCCGAAGTCGAAGCCCTCTGGTCGCGCCTGAGCCAGCCCCCCCACGCGGCGTTCCGTCTGCTCAAAGGAACGGTGCCGGAGGGCCTCGAACCCGATCCCGCCCTGCCCGGCTGCCTGCGCCAGGCGGAAGGGGCCCCGTTTCCCCGGGCCTGGCTGGAATCCGGCGCGGGGATGGTGCAGGATCGCAGTTCCCAGGCCCTGCTGGCCTACGCGTGGGAGCCGGCTCCGGCCCGCATGCTGGATGCCTGCGCCGCCCCCGGCGGGAAGACCACGGTCCTGGCCCTGCGCCATCCCGGGGCCGGACTCTGGGCCCTGGAACGCCAGCCCCGTCGCGCCGAGCGCCTGAAGCGGACCCTGGCCCAGCGGGGTCTCGCGGCCGAGGTGGTCCAGGCCGATGCGGCCGTGTGGCTGGAGGAGGGCGGCCGTTCCTTCGACCTGATCCTGCTGGACGCCCCCTGCAGCGGCAGCGGCACCCTCCAGAAGCACCCCGAACTGCCCTGGCTCGGGGATGCGCTGGACCTGCCCCGCCTCGTGGCGGAACAGCGCCGCCTCCTGGAGGCGGCCGTGGGGTGTCTGACGCCCGGAGGACTGCTGATCTACGCCGTGTGCTCCTGGCTGCCGGAGGAGGCCGCCGCGCACCGGGAGGCCCTGCTCGCCGCCCAACCCGGCCTGCGGCCGGCGAACATCTGGCCTGCGGCCTTCGGGACTCCCGCCGATCGGGGGGAAGGCGGCACCTCCTTTTTCAGGCCGGATCCCATGACCTGGGAGGGCGAGGGCTTCCAGGCCTTCGCCTTCACCCGTAGCTGAATGGACGGCGTCTCAATCCTGTGAGGCGCGTCGCGCCGAAGGTTGATACCGTAGGGGCTTCCCTCTCCCACCATCCTGCGGAACGGAGTGCTTCCCATGGCCCTGGAATCCCCCGGCGCGTTCCACCCGGAAACCCGCCTCTACCGGTTCACGATCCTGCTGTTCATCAGCCTGCTGGTCCTGGGCAGCTACTTCGCCTATGACAGCATCGGGGCCCTCGAGACCACCCTGATGCAGGAGCTCCACCTCACCCGCAGCACCATCGGCAACCTCTACACGGCCTATTCCGTGGCCGCCATCGCCATCGTGTTCTTCGGCGGCATCCTCTACGACAAGCTGGGCCCCCGCCGGGCCAGCCTCCTGTTCAGCAGCCTGGTCTTCGTGGGCGCCGTGATGGTGGCCCTAGCCAAGAGCAAGTGGATGCTCTTCGGTGGGCGCCTGATCTTCGGCGCGGGCTCCGAATCCCTCATCGTGGTCCAGAGCGCCATCATCAGCCGCTGGTTCAAGGGCAAGGAGATGGCCATGGCCTTCGGCATCGCCTTGACCATCAGCCGGGTCGGCACCCTCTTCAGCTTCAACACTGAGGAGCTCATCGCCCGCTATTTCGGGGGCTTCCGCCCGGCGCTGTGGGCGGCGGCCCTCCTGTGCCTGTTCTCGGTGCTCTGCAACCTGGTCTACAACGTCATGGACAAACATGGCGAAAAGGTGCTGGCGCTGCCCAAGCCCGATGCCGGTGACAAGATCGTCCTCTCGGACATCGGGAAGTTCTCGTCGTCCTACTGGCTCGTGGTGCTGCTCTGCGTGACCTTCTACAGCGCCATCTTCCCCTTCACGGCCCTGGCGACGGACATGTTCCACGGCAAGTGGGGCCTGCCCCTGGTGAGCCCCAGCTCCGGCAGCTTCCTCTCCCAGGTGTTCTTCAACTTCACCCACATGTTCACGACGGCGCCGGGCATCACCAGCATCGTCATTGCCGCGTCCATGATCTTCGCGCCCTTCGCGGGCGACCTGGTGGACCGCATCGGGAAGCGCGCCTCGCTGATGGTGCTGGGTTCCCTCATCCTGATTCCCGCGCACCTGCTCATGGGGGTCACCCACTGGAATCCCATCCCCATGATGGTCATGCTGGGCGCGGCCTTCGTGCTGGTGCCGGCGGCCATGTGGCCCTCGGTGCCCCTGGTGGTGGACGAAAAGCGCGTGGGCACCGCCTTCGGCCTCATGACCGCCATCCAGAACCTGGGCCTCGGCCTCTTCCCGTTCCTGAACGGCTGGCTCCGCGACAGGACGGGCACCTACACGGCCACCCAGATCATGTTCGCGGGGCTGGGCGTCGCGGGGCTCGTCTTCGCCTTCCTGCTGCTCCGCTCCGACAAGCGGCTGGGTGGCGTGCTGGAGGCGGGACGGGCCAAGGACGCCTGACCGGAACGAGGGGGGACCGCCTGCTCGCCTTGGCTTGGAGGTCCCCCCTCGTGCACGCCGTCTGATCCCTGTTTCAGAACTGGGCGCGGAACGCCTCGAAGGCGGCGCGAAGGGCGGCCAGCTCGTCCCGTAGCTCCGCCACCTCCTGTTCCAGCTCCGCCAGGCGATCGCGGCGGTCCACCCCCGGGCGTGCTGCGGGCGGGGCCGACGCTTCCTCCCCCAGCAGGTGACGGAGCCGGGCCTCCCGGGCCCCCGGCGAGCGGGGCATGCGTTCGACCAGGGGCGGTTCGGCCTCCAGCAGGGCCTGGAGGCAGCCTTCCAGCTCGGCCATGTCGGGGAAGGCATACATGCGCCGCGTATTGGCGCGCAGTTCGCCCGGGGTCTGGGCGCCCCGGAGCAGCAGCTCCGCGAGCAGGGCGCCTTCCTGCACCGACAGGTTCCACTGCTGCTTGGCCAGATGGGCCACCTTTGCCACGCGGCCCGGCCAGGGCTCGGCCAGGCCCAGGGCCACCAGCCGGGCCACGGGCTCGGCCAGATCCGCCTCGGCGACCTGCATCACGGGATCGCGGTTGCTGCTCTGGGTGCAGGCGTGGAGCAGGGCATTCATGGACAGGGGATAGACCTCGGGTGTGCTGAGTTCCTTCTCCAGGAGGCAGCCCAGCACGCGCTGTTCGAGGGGGGAGAGGATCGGCAGGCTCATGGGAGGTATTGGACCCGAGCTCCGGAGTTCGGGATAGACCGGGATTGGGGTTGCGGGGGGCGCAAAGCCCTCGTATGGTGAGGGGTCCATCCCGGAGTCTGCCCATGCGCCTGCCCGCCTCCCTCGTCCTTGGCTTCTGCGCCCTCTCCCTCGTGGCCCAGGCCCCCGCCCCGGGGAAGAAGCCCGAGAAGCCCCGGTTCGAATTCGGGATTCCCGATGCCCCGTTCACCAGCGATGTGGCCCGCCTAATGCGCGAGATCGGAGAGCACCCGCAGGTGGTGACGAATGTCGAGGCCCTGAGCGATGACATCGGCGCCCGGCTCACGGGCTCCGAGCACCTGCGCGAGGCGGAGCGCTGGGCGATGGACCAGTTCAAGGCCTATGGCGCGGTGAACGTCCATGAGGAGGCCTACGACTTCGGCCCGAGCTGGACCCGGGGCCACGACTGGGGGCGCCTGCTGAACCTGAACGGCCAGGAGCTCCACCTGGCGGCCATGGCCTGGAGCCCCGCCACGAAGGGCGTGGTGAAGGGGGAGCTCATGGTCCTCCAGGGCCAGACCCTGGACGAACTGAAGGCCCAGGTCCCCGCCACGGCCGGAAAAATCGTGCTGATGGGCACCATGCCGAAGCCCGACCCCAAGATGGACCGGCGCGCGTTCTACCGGGGCCTCATGGGCCTCCGGAAGGAGATGAAGGCCACCGCGGTGCTGCTGGGCTCGGGACGCCCGGATGATCTGCTGAACATGACGGGAAGCCCGGTCTCCCGCTGGGGCAAGGCCACCGTGCCCACCGCCTTCCTCTCCGGGGAGCAGGCGGACATGCTGGAGCGCCTCGTGCGGCGCGGGCAGCACCCGGTGGTGGAGGTCCAGATCGCCGGAACGCTGAGC